>JAFZQQ010000425.1 GCA_017620315.1 Oscillospiraceae bacterium
GAGCATATCTTCCCGCAAATGGAGGAGAGCGAGGTCTCAGTCACGCGGCGTTATTATCGCTCCGGCGAGTCGGAGTATTTTATAAACAAACAGGGCGTGCGCCTTGCCGACGTTAATGAGTTGTTCATGGACACCGGCATGGGCCGCGAGGGATACTCGATAATCGGCCAGGGCAGAATTGACGAAATACTCTCTCAAAAAAGCTCGGAACGGCGCGAGATATTTGAAGAGGCGGCGGGAATCTCAAAGTACCGCCACCGCAAGGAGAAAGCGGAGCACGACCTTGAGCGCACTGAGGAAAACCTTACGCGCGTAAACGACAAGATAGACGAGCTGGAACCTCAGGTCGAGCACCTTCGCTCGCAGGCAGAGACGGCGAAGAAATACCTTGTCCTGCACGACGAGCTTCGCGTTTTGGAGATCTCGCTTTGGCTCGATCAGCTTGACGCGATAAGGACAAGTACGATAAAAATTGAGACTGACTATGCCCACGCCAGGGAAGAACTTGAGCGCGTGAAGGCGGATCAGGCGGAGCTTTATGCAAATAACGAGCGGATCGGCGAGCGGATTCAGGAAAACGATATCGAGCAGGACAAGGTCCGCAGAGAGCTTGGCGCTCTGAATGCTCAAACTGCCAACCTTGAGTCCGCGATAGCGGTTCTGAATACGGAGATATTGCACAATAACGACAGTATTTCGCGCATCGAGGCTGATATTAACAGCCAGACGGGTCGCGACGGGAGCATGGCGGAGCAGATAGCCGAGAAGCAGAACCGTATTGACGAGTTGGAAGCCGAATCCTCGAAGCTTGAGGAAGAACTGAAAGCCCTTACCGGCAGGGCGGAGGAAATAGCGCGCGGTATGGGCGAGGCGACAAGCGAGGCTGAGGTGCTGCGCGGGAAGGAGGCTCTGGAGCTGTCCGCCGCCGCAGACTGCCGCGCAGAGATATCCTCGGCACGAACAGGTATCTCCGAAAGGGAGGAACGCAGAAACGCGCTCTCAGAGGAGCATGCTTCGGTTGAAAAGCAGCTGGATGAACTGAAAAAGTCTGCCTCAGAAAACAGAAACGCACTGGAAGAGGCGCAGGAGGATCTTGACGCCATCGAGAACATCATAAAAGGTCACTCGATGAAGATGGAGGGCAGGGTCACACGCGAGCAGGAGGCGAGAGACCGCAGCGTCGAACTGGACAAGGAGCTCAGCAATTTGGAATCGCGCATCAGGATGCTCGAGGACATGGAAAAGGAGTACGAGGGCTTTGCGGTCGCGGTGCGCGTCGTCATGCAGGCAGCGCAGGGAAGACAGCTGAGCGGAGTCCATGGCCCTGTTGCCAGTCTCATGTCCACCGACAAAAAGTATGCCATCGCCATAGAGATAGCCCTCGGCGCGAAGCTTCAGGACATAGTTGTCGACAGGGAGGAGGACGCGAAGACCGCGATCAATCTGCTGAAACAGAAGAACAGCGGACGCGCGACCTTCCAGCCGCTCACCGCAATACGCGGCACGGAGCTTCGTGAAAACGGGCTTGAAAACGAGTATGGTTATGTGGGCGTCGCTTCACAGCTCATAAAGTGCGACGATAAGTATCGCGCGGTGTTTGTGAGCATGCTGGGCAACACGGTCATCGTCGACGATCTTGACTGCGGCATTGCGATTGCGAGAAAGTATCAGAACCGCTTCCGCATTGTTACGCTTGACGGGCAGGTCATAAACCGCGGCGGTTCGATGACGGGCGGCTCGCTGAACCGCAACGTGGGCATCATTACACGCGCCAACGAGCTCAAGGAGCTCAGAGGCAGGCATGGAGCGCTTGAAGAAAAGCGCAACGCGGCCAGAAAAGAGGCTGAGGAAGCAAAGCGCGAGCTCACTGAGGCGCAGTATCAGCTTCAGGTCGCGCAGGACCAGGAACACAGCGCCGAGGATAAGGTGATAAAGCTTCAGAGCGACAAGGATCACTTTGACGTTCTTTTGACTGCGGCACGCAATAATCTTGATAACATCGAAAACGAGAACGACAGTATCGACGTGCGCATTGCGGAGCTCAAAAAGACCATTGCCGCACAGGAAAAGCTGGCGGCGGAGCATGACGCGGCGGCGGCAAGGCTTAAGGCGGAGGCGGAAAAACTGTTGTCCGGGCAGACCGAGCTGTTGAATTCCAGCAATGCGCTCGGCAGCGAGATAACGGACAAAAAGAGCGTGCTTGCCGGTTGGAGAGCCGAGATCGCAGCGACCGGACAGGCATTGCGAGAGCTTGAAGCAATGCGTGAGCAACTGCGCGGAGACGCTTCGGAGAAGGAGAGGGCAATCGAGAAATACCGCGAGTCGAACGCACGCGCAGAGAAAGAGATAGAGGCAAAGCGCACTGAGACAGATTCGCTGCGCGATGCGCAGGAAAAGCAGCAGAAAAAGCTTGACGAGCTTGGAACTGCAAAGCTTGAGATCGAGAAGGAGCGCGGTATAAACGACCATAATATAAAGGACCTTAACGAACATGTCGTCAATGCCGGCGGAGCGGTATCAAGACTGGAACAGAGACGCGAAGCAAACTCCAGTGAAGAAAAGAAGATCATAGAAAGGCTTTGGGAGAGCTACGAGCTGACGCAGAGCGCCGCGAAGGAACAGCGCATCGAGTTAGAGAGCATCACAAAGGCAAACCGCCGCATAGCCGAGCTGAAACGCGGAATAAGCGCTCTTGGCAACGTAAACGTCGGGGCGATAGACGACTTTGAGCATTTCAACGAGCGCTACACACTGCTGACGACGCAGCGCGACGACGTTGAACGCGCCAAGCAGAGCCTGCTTGGGATCATCAACAGCATAACCGGCGAGATGGAGGGCATTTTCCGCGAGCAGTTCAACCTGATCCGGGACAGCTTTCAGGAGACCTTCCTTGAGCTCTTCGGCGGAGGACATGCAACGCTTGAGCTTGAGGATGAAAACGACATACTCAACTGCGGCATTGATATCAAGGTGCAGCCTCCCGGAAAGGCGCTTAAAACGATAACGCTGCTCTCGGGCGGGGAAAAGGCATTCGTCGCGATCGCGCTGTATTTTGCGATCCTGAAGGTGCACCCGACGCCGTTTTGTGTTATGGACGAGATTGAGGCCGCGCTGGACGCGGCAAACGTTGTGCGCGTTGCAAACTATATGCGAGGGATCGCGGACAAGACTCAGTTCATCGTCATCACGCACAGGCGCGAGACCATGGAAGCGGCGGACGTGCTCTACGGCATTACCATGCAGGAACGCGGCGTCAGCAAAATAATCATGCTGGATCTTGACAATATATCAAAGGATCTCGGCGTCAAGGAGTAAATAAGCCCTATGAACATTTTCTCAAAGATAAAAAAGGCGTGGTATGACTCTATCATCTGGGAGATGATAGACGACGAATTTTATGACACGCTGGAGGAAAGCCTTATACTTGCCGACCTCGGCGCAGAGGTCGCCGCTGATGCGGTAAAGCAGCTTCGCGAGGTGGTTTACGACAAGGCGATACAGAACGGCGAGGGCGTCAAGCAGGCGCTGAGGGACATTCTTGAGGAGAAGCTCAACGTCGGAAACACATCGCTCAACCTCTCGACAAGGCCCTCGGTAGTGCTGATCATCGGTGTGAACGGCGTCGGAAAGACAACGTCCATCGGCAAGCTTGCCAACCAGCTTCGGAAAAAAGAAAAAAAGCGTGTTCTGCTCTGCGCGGCCGACACCTTCCGAGCCGCGGCAGGCGACCAGCTTGAGATCTGGGCGGAGAGGGCAAAGTGTGAGATCGTACGCTCAAAGGAAGGCGCAGATCCCGGAGCGGTCTTGTTCGACGCGCTTGCCGCGGCGAAGGCACGCGGCGTGGACGTCGTGCTGTGCGATACAGCCGGAAGGCTCCACAACAAGGCGAATCTTATGGCTGAGCTTGGCAAGCTGCGCAAGATCATCGACCGCGAAACGCCTGACGCCGCAAAGGAGACGCTTCTTGTCCTCGACGCGACGACAGGGCAGAACGGCTTGCAGCAGGCAAAGGTGTTCAAGGAGGTCACGGGCCTCACCGGTATCATCCTCACAAAGCTTGACGGTACCGCAAAGGGCGGCATTTGCGTAGCCATTGCGCAGGAGCTTGGCGTTCCGGTCAAGTATGTTGGGCTTGGCGAGGGTATCGATGATCTGCAACCCTTTGATGCGAAAGAATATGTGAACGCGCTTATTTGACGCGGCGAATAATTAACAGGGAGGCCGGATGTTATGAAATTTGTGCTTGCCACACAGAATCCGAAAAAGAGAGAAGAAATGGCGGCGATACTCGGCGACCTTGGCGTCGAATTCGTGACTGAGGAGGATATCGGCGTTGACGTGGAGGTCGAGGAAACGGGCGAGACCTTCGGACAGAATGCCGCGCTAAAGGCGAGAGCGGTGATGGAGGCGACAGGAATGCCCGCTATCGGTGACGATTCCGGACTCTGCGTCGATTCGATGAACGGTGCGCCGGGCGTGTATTCCGCGCGTTACGGAGGACCTGAGCTTGACGACGCGGGCCGCTGCGAGCTGGTCCTTGAGATGATGCAAGGGCAGACTGACCGCTCGGCGCACTTTGAGACCTTTGTGGTCTGTGCATTCCCGAACGGGGACTGGTTCGCCGCGAAGGGCGAGTGCCATGGCTCGATTGCATTTGCGCCGATGGGAAGCAACGGCTTCGGCTACGATCCGATTTTTTTTCGCACCGAGGAGCAAAAGACCTTTGCGCAGATGACTGCTGAGGAAAAGGCGGCGATATCGCATCGGGGCAACGCGCTGCGCTCTTTCAAGGAAAGACTGAAAAAATATCTTGAGGAGCATCCTGAAATGACGGAAGGAGCTTGAGCCGATGGAGCTTACAAGCAAGCAACGTGCACAGTTGCGCGCCATGGCGAACAGCCTTGAACCGATCGTCCACATTGGGAAGGACGGCATAGGCGACAATCTTGTCCGTCAAGCGAACGACGCTCTTGAGGCGCGCGAGCTTATCAAGTGCCGCGTACTGGAGAATTGCGAGTTGACGGCGCGCGAGGCCTGCGATGAGTTGTCGCGGCTTACGCGCAGCGAGCAGGTGCAGGTGATAGGCACGAAGTTTGTGCTCTACCGAGAGACGCACCGAAAGGATAAAAAGGACAAGATTGTTCTTGTCAAGAGCACTAAGAAAGCATGAAGCTCGGAGTTTACGGCGGCAGCTTCAATCCGCCGCATTTGGGACATCTGCATGCCGCGATAGCTGCGGCATGGTATCTCAAGCTGGACGCTCTGCTGCTTATCCCTGCCGGGCTGCCGCCGCACAAGCAGCTTTCGGAGGGGGCGCCGGACGCATCCGTCCGGGCTGAGATGACGGCGTATATGGCGGAGCAGGCGGCGCTTGAGACCGGAATACCGGTTGAGATCTCGCGCATGGAGATCGAGCGCACGGGAAAGAGCTACACCGTCGACACGCTGCGCGAGCTACGCCAGGACTATCCCGACGATGAGCTGTGGCTGCTGATGGGAACGGACATGTTCCTGACGTTCCAGAATTGGCGCAGCCCTGAAGAGATACTGTCATACACAGGACTTTGCGCTTTCGGGCGCAGCGAAAGCGACACGGAGGAGCTGTTCGCGGTGCAGCGCGACTATCTTATGAAGCGCTGGCCATACGCGCGCATAGCGACGATGTCTCTTCCGAAGCTTATTGAGATTTCGTCAACGGAACTGCGCGCTGCGCTTCCAGCGGGCGAGGGGGCAAAATACCTTGCGCCGCAGATTTACGGTTATATTCTGCGCAAAAAGCTTTACGGAACAAACAAGGACATGAAGCGCCTGAGCCTGGATGAGCTGCGGCCCGCAGCGCTGTCCTATCTCAAAGCACGGCGCGTGCGGCATGTACTCGGAGTGGAGACGGAAGCGATCCGTCTTGCCGAGAAGTACGGCGCGGACGTGATCAAGGCGCGGACTGCTGCGCTTTTACACGACTGCACAAAAAAACTGGATATGAGCGGCCAGCTTGCGCTTTGCGAAAAATACGGCGTGGAGCTGGATGAAGACGAGAAAAATGCACTCAAGCTGCTTCATGCGAAGACCGGAGCCGCACTTGCAAGGGATGTGTTCGGCGTGGACGACGAGGTGGTTGACGCGATAAAATGGCATA
>JAFZQQ010000426.1 GCA_017620315.1 Oscillospiraceae bacterium
ACGGCTGCTTCGCGGCGGGGCCGATGCTGCAAGAGGCAAAATGGTTCGATTTGTGGCTCCGCCCGCGCGCTTTTCGGATGAATGAGGTCATCCTTGAACCGGATGAGCTCCTGCCCCATTTGGAAGAACACAGCCCGGTCATGCTGGGGCTGCGGACGCCGCAGGGAAAGCACGCCGTGGTCTTTGAACAATGCGAAAATGGGTTATACCGCTTTTTTAACCCTGTCCATGAAGGCAGCCGTGAATCAGCAAGCCTGATTCTTGACGCGAACGAGCTGCGCGAGCGCGTCGAGCCTCCCATCGCCGTGGGAGAGGTGCTTGCGACCGAACCGTTCCAGCCGGATATGCGGCCGTTGTTCAAGGCGTCTGTCGCGGCCATGCGTGAGAATTACGCGCAAATCGAGGCTTTTGCCGCGGAGAAGCACGAACACAGCGAATACGCTTCCGCCATGGACGAGCTTTTTCGGCCTTTGCTCCTCGATGGGGTCACGATGCTGGAGCTGGCGGGAGAAACGGAGCTGGCGCAAAGTTTTTCCGAGCTGCGCTCCGCGCTGCTGAGCTTTGTGCGTTCTCCGCAGGATGCGCCGCTGAGCGATGTGGTTTCCATGAGCCGACTGCGTGAGCTGGTGGAAGCGTACGTTCGGCTGATTGAGCTTCAAACAGCGGATTGAGTCGTGTGCAGCAATTTGGAAAAAGCGAGAGAAAAATGAAAATTCTTAAATTTGATACACTTGAATCGGTTGATTTCCAGAAACTAATGGAAATCTATGTAGAAGGAAACGCGGAAAACATATCTTATTTTTTCCCGGATGAAACGGATCATTTGGCCGGACTGCATAAAGTGGAGCGGAAATTTTACGATTATCTGAAAACCGGGTTCTTTAATAAACGGGGTAGTTCCTACTATGTTCTGGAAGATGGTGGAAACTGGGTTTCTGCAATCAGGTTATTCCCCGTTGAGGGACAGAAGAACACGTTTTTTGCAGAAGCACTTGAGACAGCTCCCAAGTATAGGAGAAAGGGCTATGCAAGGAAAATGATAAGTCTTCTTTATGATAAGCTAAAAGAGGATGGTGACTTTGAAATAACGGATACGGTGAATAAGCATAATACTGTGTCAGTCAATCTGCACCTGTCCTGTGGGTTTGAAGTTTATAAGGATCCAGCAGTCTGTGTACTCAATGGCCAGGTTGATAAAAATGCTTATACAATGCGATATAAGTCTGAAAAGGCAGATAAAACGCAGAAATAATGAAGTTAAAACAGCATGATTAGATTTGCTTGTAAGTTGCACACCTTTGTGGTAAACTGAGTTCAGCGCAAGAGAAAAAGAGGGCGCAGCTTATCTTTGTTTACAGCTGCGTTAATTCTTCCCATGTGATTGTAAGTCCAATTAAAACGGTCAGTGAAAGCCCATGGAGGTGATTTGAATGCCGAGAGACGAGGTTTTGGATATGCAGGTGCGTATCTTCCGTAAGTTCGGGACGCGCCATCACATCGCGCCCAAGGAGACGCTCTCCATTTTTGAAAAGTTCGACATCCTCGGCTTCATCTCCGAATGCTATGAGCTGCTCCATGTCAGCGGTGACGAATGCGTCCTCGACGATATCGACGGGATCCTGCAAAGCCGGGGGTATCAGTTATGAGCTTACAAGATGGGCAACTTCTGTACCACGGCAGCTATATCGGCGTGGAGAAGGTCGATTTTTCGATGGGCAGCGACAACAAGGACTTCGGCAAAGGCTTTTATCTGACGACGGACGAACGGCAGGCGCAGCGTTTTGTCGGGCCGTCGATCCGCAAGGCGATCCGGCAGAACAAGGTTCCCGCGGACAGGGACTACGGTTTTGTTTCTGTATTCCGTTACCATGCCGAAGCCGCCATCACATCCTACGCCTTTGATACGACCGATAAGCTCTGGCTGCAATTCATCGCCATGAACCGCTTGGGCGGTCATGCGCGATTCGAGAATCTGGAGCAGCTCAAAGCCATTCTCGACAACGATTTGATCATGGGCAAGGTCGCAAACGACCAGACGAATGAGACTATCACCGCGTATTTGAGCGGCGCCTACGGTGCCATGGACGATGACCGGGCAATCGAGTTTGCCATTTCACAGCTTCGCCCGGATCGCCTGACCGACCAGCTCTGCTTCCGAAGTGAGGCAAGCGTTCATACGCTTGAGCCGATTGAGGTGTACCGCTATGATGTCTGAACGTCAGTTATGGTGCGCCGACACGACGCTTTCGCTCGCGGTTCAGATCGCGGCGGAGGAGACCGGCGCGTCCGAGCAGGAGCTGTTGAAAAAAATCGCCGCCTCGCCCGCCTACGAAGCCTTGTACGACGAGGGGACAAAGCTGTGGGCGACCGGTCCGGCGTATTTGCTCGACTATATTCGGAGCCTGGGCGTGATTTGATTCTTGCTCCTGACCCACACGCTGACCCACCGCACGAAATCAGCGAGTGGACGCAGTGGAGAAGTGAGGTTTGGACAGCAACTTCTTTTGGACGGATTTGCGCCAAAAAGCATAGAAAAGCACGCATTTTACGTGCTTTCAGCGCTTCGTAATCAGCAGGTCGCCGGTTCGAGTCCGGCCACCAGCTCCAAAAAACCCCGAAACTGCAAGGTTTCGGGGTTTTGTTTTGTTTTTACATCGTTTTGGATTGAAAACGGTAAGTTTGCGATTATGTAGTAATAATAACAGAATTGTGTTGTCGTCAAGTCAGTAGGTCGCCCAGCATGACAAGTACCCTCGAATCCTCCGCTCTCCTGTTGCCCATGTTGGCAAATTGGTCAACAGAGGATTTCTGCAAGTCGCAGCAATCCAAGCTGCAAATCATTATAAATTTGGTAAACGAGGACGCTGCCACAAGTCGAGAAGAATGTCATTGACCAAAGGGAGAAACCTTTCTCTCGTTTTTTGTGCATATTCCTATTGCATTATGATAAAATTATGATAGTATATAGGTACATGAGGGGAGGCGCATCTTATGATCAACATTCGTCCGGTGTCTGACCTGCGCAACAAGTTTGCGGAGATCGAAGCGTTTGTCCGTGAGAAGGGCGAGCCGGTTTACCTGACAAAAAACGGATACGGTTCCATGGTCGTTATGAGCATTGAACAATACTCCCAGCTGACAGACAGCATAGAGTTGAAGCTGGATGAAGCGGATAAGGCCGCCGCGATGTCCGATGTCCGCTATTCCGCCGACGAGGTGTTCAAGCGCGTGCGGGTGCGCATCCATGGCTAAGAAGAAGTATCGGCTGAGGATCCTTCCGCTGTTTGAAAGCGACCTGAACGAAACGGTGGACTATATCACCTACAAGCTGCAAAATCCAACCGCCGCGAACGATTTAGTCGATGCGGCGGAGGCGGCGATTTATGAGAGATTGCCCGAGGCGGAAACCTTCGCACCGTATCCGTCCTTGCGCCAGCGACCCTATCCGTACTACTACATTCCCGTGAAGATCTTTTTCGTATTTTACGTTGTGATCGGCGATGTGATGGAGGTGCGCCGCTTTGTGTACGCATCGAGAGACATGGAACAGCTCATCTGAGCTCTCCAAAAAAAGAAGACGCCCTTGGGGTATACTTCGTAAAGAAG
>JAFZQQ010000427.1 GCA_017620315.1 Oscillospiraceae bacterium
ATCCGCTCGACCATGTGCAACTGCGGCGCGCTTTCAATTCCCGAGCTTCAGGAAAAAGCTATTGTGACGCTAGTATCCTCCACCAGTATCGTGGAGGGCGGCGCGCATGACGTAATACAGAAGGATTCCATATCTACTGTCAAGTAAAGGAGCATAGCTATGAAAAAAGTCGGCGTAATTATGGGCAGTGACAGCGATCTGCCCCTCGTGCAAAAGGCGATCGATCAGCTGCGCTCTCTCGATATTCCCTTTGAGGCGCATATTTTCTCGGCTCACCGTACGCCGGAGGAAGCGCGGAGCTTCGCTCTCGGCGCACGGGAGAACGGCTTTGGCGTGATCATTGCCGCTGCCGGGATGGCTGCGCATCTTGCCGGAGCTCTTGCGGCAAACACGACGCTTCCGGTCATCGGGATCCCCTGCTCCGGAGGGATGCAGGGCGGGCTGGACGCCCTGCTGTCCACCGTGCAGATGCCAAGCGGCGTTCCGGTGGCGACAGTCGCGGTCGACGGCGCGGCCAACGCCGCGCTGCTCGCGGCGCAGATGCTCGCGATAGAAGACGCCGCGCTCGCGGAGCGGCTCGCGCAGAAAAAACAGGCGGACGCGGAAAAGGTTCGTCATAAGGACGCCGCGCTTCGCGTTTAAGATTGCAATGCAAACCCATTTACATATTTAACACAAGGAGAGGACACTGAAATGGAGCTTATCTACACCGGAAAAACGAAAAATGTTTACGCGCTGGAAAACGGGAACTATCTGCTCAAGTTCAAGGATGACTGCACCGGTAAGGACGGCGTGTTCGATCCCGGCGAAAACTCCGTCGGTCTCACAATTGACGGCGTGGGCGACGTCAATCTGCGCATGAGCATCTATTTCTTTGAGAAGATCAACGCTGCCGGTATCCGCACTCACTTTGTCTCCGCAGACCTCAAGGAAACCACTATGGAGGTTTTGCCTGCGAAGGTCTTCGGCAAGGGGCTCGAGGTCATTTGCCGTCTGCGCGCCGTTGGTTCCTTCTTCCGCCGCTACAGCGAATACGTTTCCGAGGGTGCTGCGCTTCCCTCCTATGTTGAGACCACCTTCAAAAACGATGAAAAGGGCGACCCGCTCGTCACCGAGGACGGACTGATTGCGCTCGGAGTTATGACCGCGCAGCAGTATGACGACATCCGTGACATGACCCGCCGCATCACCGCCATCGTCGCTGACGAGATGAAAAAGCGCGGTCTTGAGCTCTACGACATCAAGTTTGAATACGGCTACGACGCCGACGGCAAGGTCATGCTCATCGACGAGATCGCCTCCGGCAATATGCGCGTATACAAGGATGGCAAGTATATCGACCCCATGACGCTCTCTGAGCTGTTCTTTGCGTAATGGGCGGCTTTTTTGGCGCGGTTTCCCGCCGCGACGTCGTTCTGGACGTATTTTTCGGAACGGATTATCACAGCCATCTCGGCACCCGCAACGCCGGTCTCACGGTCTGGAACCGCAGCGATGGTTTTGAGCGCCAGATACACTCCATAGCCAACACTCCGTTCCGGACGAAGTTTGAAAACGATCTCGGCCGTTTCTCCGGCACCTCGGGAATCGGCTGCATCAGCGATTCCGATCCGCAGCCTCTGCTTGTTCGCTCGCACCTTGGCATCTATGCCATCACTACCGTCGGCGTGGTGAACAATGCCGAGCAGCTTGTGAACGAACGTTTTTCCGGCGCAGGCCAGCAATTCATGGCAATGAGCTCCGGACAGGTCAACACAACGGAGCTTGTGGCGGCGCTTATAAACGAGGGCGACAGTCTGTGCAGCGGCATACTCAACGCGCAGGAGAAGATCGACGGCTCGATGACCATCCTCGTTCTCACCTCTGACGGAGACATCATTGCCTCCCGTGACCGCTTCGGTCGTCTGCCGGTACACATCGGCCGCGACAAGGACGGCTTCTGCGTTGCCTTTGAGTCGTTTGCCTATCGAAAGTTAGGCTACGATGACGCCTATGAGCTTGGGCCCGGAGAGATCGTGCGCGTTGCCCCAACGGGCTTTGAAACGCTCTCCCCCGCCGGAAGCAAAATGCGCATCTGCGCTTTTCTGTGGACTTATTACGGCTATCCGAACTCCAATTACGAGGGCGTAAACGTAGAACTGATGCGCTATCGTAACGGCGAGATCATGGCGCGCGACGAGGGAAGCTCTCTACCGGAGGTCGACTATGTCGCAGGCGTCCCCGATTCCGGTCTGCCTCACGCGATAGGCTTCGCCAACCGCAGCGCACGTCCGTTCGCGCGTCCCTTCGTCAAGTATACGCCCACCTGGCCCCGCTCCTTTATGCCCTCGAACCAGGGCGTCCGGGATCAGGTGGCAAAAATGAAGCTCATTCCCGTACCGGAGCTCATTGAGGACAAAAAACTGCTGTTTGTCGACGACTCCATCGTTCGAGGAACGCAGCTTCAAAGCACCGTTCAGTTTCTGTACAACTCCGGCGCACGCGAGGTGCATATGCGCTCCGCTTGTCCGCCGATACTGTACTCCTGCAGATTTCTGAACTTCTCACGCTCGAACTCGGACATGGAGCTGCTTGCCCGCCGCACGATCGCCGAGCTTGAGGGCAAGGCGGGAGAAAAACACATGTCCGAGTACGCCGACAGCGCCACGGAGCGCGGGCAGTGCATGCTGCGCCGCATCTGTGAGAAGCTGGGCTTCGACTCTCTCGGCTATCAGTCTCTGGACGGATTATTGGAGGCGATAGGCGTAGATCGCGACAAGATTTGCACCTACTGCTGGACTGGAAAGGAATAAAAGGCATGGAACGATCCCATTCTGCGGCATACGCGGCCGCCGGCGTAGACATTGAGGCCGGTTATGAGGGTGTGAAGCGCATCCGCCGGCATGTACAGCGCACAGCCATTCCCGGCGTGCTCTCCGACATTGGAGGCTTTGGCGGGCTCTTTGCCCCCGACGTCTCAGGCATGGCTGAGCCTGTACTGGTCTCCGGTACCGACGGAGTCGGCACCAAGCAGCGGATAGCCCAGCTCATGGACAGGCACGACACTGTCGGTATCGACTGCGTTGCCATGTGCGTCAACGACGTGATCTGCTGCGGAGCAAAACCGCTGTTCTTTCTGGATTACATTGCCATCGGCAAAAACGACCCCGCAAAGGTCGAGGCGCTGGTCTCCGGCGTAGCAGAAGGCTGCGTTCGCGCGGGCTGCGCGCTTATCGGCGGTGAGACCGCGGAGCATCCCGGCGTCATGGCCGCGGAAGATTACGACCTCGCAGGCTTTACCGTAGGTCTTGTCGACCGCAAAAGGATGCTCGACCCCGCCGCGACACGCATCGGCGACGTCATACTCGCGCTGCCCTCCTCCGGTCTGCACTCCAACGGTTTTTCCCTTGTCCGCAAGGTCTTCGACATTGAGCACGCCGACCTTGGAAGGGTCTGGGACGAGCTTGGCGCTCCGCTGGGGGACATTCTGCTCACACCCACAAAAATCTATGTCAAGCCGGTGCTTGCCGCCATTGACGCCGCCGAGGTTCACGGCGTCAGCCACATCACCGGCGGAGGATTTTACGAAAACATTCCCCGTGCCATTCCCGACGGACTTTGCGCAAAGCTTGACAAAGCAGCGCTTCCCACCCTGCCGGTCTTTTCTCTGCTCCATCGCCTCGGCGGAGTTTCGGATCGTGATATGTACAACACCTTCAATATGGGCGTCGGTCTCTTTTTGACCGTGTCGCGCAACACCGCTGACGCCGCTCTCTCTGCGCTGCGGAGTGCCGGAGAGGAACCCGTCGTCGCGGGAGAGATCGTTGAAGGCTCGGAAAAGGTCGTGCTGCTGTGAGCGCTGTCAATATAGCCGTATTGGTCTCCGGAGGCGGCACCAATCTGCAGGCGCTGCTTGACTCTCAGCGTGTGGGAACGCTCAAAAGCGGGCGCATAACTCTGGTTGTTTCCAACAACGCCGACGCCTATGCTCTCCGCCGCGCGGAAGCGGCAGGCGTTGCCGCAAAAGCGATCGTCCGCGCCGTCTTTCCCTCACAGGAGGCGTTTGAAGATGCGCTTCTCGATGCTTTGGATGAGGCCGGCGCCGAGCTTGTCATTCTCGCAGGTTTTTTGAGCATTTTAAGCCGCCGCTTTACCGAGCGCTATCCCAGGCGCATCCTCAACATCCATCCCTCGCTGATCCCGTCGTTCTGCGGCAAAGGCTTCTATGGCCTTCGCGTGCACGAGGCGGCGCTCGCTTACGGCGTCAAGGTCACCGGCGCGACGGTACACTTCGTCAACGAGGTGCCGGACGGCGGCGAGATACTTCTTCAAAAGGCTGTTGACGTTCTGCCGGGCGACACGCCGGAAACGCTCCAGCGCCGCGTGATGGAGCAGGCGGAGTGGATCCTCCTTCCGCAGGCGGCGGAGCTGGTAAGCCAAAACATTATGAAGGAGAAGGAAACAAATGACCGATCTTCTTGAATATCTTCGTGGAAATCCCTACCCCGGCCGTGGCATCGCCGTCGGGCGGGATCGTGTTTATTACTTCATCATGGGCCGCAGCGAGAACAGCCGCAACCGCGTCTTTGAACTCACGGAGGACGGTATCCGCACACGAGCGTTTGACGAGAGCAGGCTCACCGACCCGAGTCTCATCATCTATCATCCCGTGCGCCGGACGGAGCTGGGTCTTGTTGTAACCAACGGCGACCAGACGGACGCCGTTTGCCGCATCGGCGATTTCCGAAAAGCGTTGATGACGCGTGAGTACGAGCCCGACGAACCCAATTTCACCCCGCGGATATCCGCCGTGCGCTATCCGGACGGAAGCTTTGAAATCTCCATCCTCAAGCGCAGCGACGGACGCTGTCTGCGCGAATTCTTCTGCTATGAGGGCTGCAATTCGGGCGAAGGCCGCTTTATCAGCACCTACCAGGGCGACGGCTCGCCGCTTCCCTCTTTCATGGGCGAGCCGCTCAAGGTCTCCATGCCGGAGCCGGAGGAAGTCTGGCAGGCGCTGAACGCCGAGAACAAGGTCTCGCTCTATGCAAACGTCAACGGCGCAGTAAAGCTCTTCAACAAGAACCTGGGGGACTGAGACATGAACGAACTGGAACTCAAATACGGCTGCAACCCCAATCAGAAGCCCGCGCGCATTTTTATGAAGGACGGCGGCGAGCTGCCCGTGCGCGTGCTCAACGGCCGTCCCGGCTACATCAACTTTCTTGACGCGCTCAACTCCTGGCAGCTCGTGCGCGAGCTGAAGGAGGCGACCGCGCTGCCCTCAGCGGCATCCTTCAAGCATGTTTCCCCCGCCGGCGCAGCCGTCGGACTTCCTCTCGACGACGCCGAACGGGCAATGTACTTTGTCGAGCCCGGGGCGGAGCTCTCCCCCATTGCCTGCGCCTATATCCGTGCGCGAGGCGCAGACCGTCTGTGCTCCTACGGCGACTGGACGGCGCTGAGCGACGTGTGCGACGAGGCTGTTGCCGCTTATCTTAAAAACGAGGTCTCCGACGGGATCATTGCCCCCGGTTACACGAACGCGGCGCTTGAGATACTGAAGTCGAAGAAAAAAGGCGCCTATAACGTCGTGCAGGTCGACCCCGCCTACATCCCCGCCGCGCGAGAAACAAAGGACGTTTTCGGCGTGAGCTTCGAGCAGGGACACAACGATCTGCGCATTGACGAAACGCTCTTAAACAATATTGTCACTCAAAGCAGGGATCTGCCGCAAAGCGCGCGCACGGACATGCTCGTTGCGCTCATAACGCTGAAGTATACGCAGTCCAACTCCGTCTGCTATGTCAAAAACGGTCAGGCTATCGGCGTCGGCGCAGGTCAGCAGAGCCGTATCCACTGCACCCGCCTCGCCGGTCAAAAGGCAGACAACTGGTATCTTCGCCGTGATCCGTCGGTTCTGGCACTGCCGTTTATCGACGGCATACGCCGCCCTGACCGGGACAACGCAATCGACGTCTACCTCTCCGACGAGTTTGAGGACGTGCTCGCCGACGGAGTTTGGCAGAACATATTCAAGACAAGACCCGAACCTCTCAGCATAGAGGAAAAACGCGCATGGCTCTCAACGCAGAGCGGCGTGACCGTCGGCTCAGACGCCTTTTTCCCCTTTGGCGACAACATCGAGCGGGCTCACAAATCGGGAGCGCAGTACATAGTCGAGCCCGGCGGCTCCATAAGAGACGACCACGTTATCGCCGCGGCGGACAAATACGGCATGGTCATGGCATTCACCGGTGTAAGACTGTTTCATCATTAAGGGAGTTGCAGCTATGGATATAATGGTCATCGGAGGCGGCGGGCGCGAGCACGCCATCATAAGAAAGCTCAGGGAAAACTCTGAGGTCGGAACCATTTACGCTCTGCCCGGAAACGGCGGCATAGCGTGGGAGGCGCAGTGCGTTGACGTCGCCGCCACAGATATTGGCGGTATCACCGCTTTCGCAAAGGAGCACCGCGTGGATTACGCCGTCGTCACGCCGGACGATCCTTTGGCTCTCGGCTGCGTCGACGCGCTTGAGGCGTTAGGCATTCCCTGCTTTGGGCCGCGCAAAAACGCTGCGGTCATCGAAAGCAGCAAGGTCTTCGCCAAGGAGCTGATGAAACGGCACGGCATCCCCACCGCCGCTTACGAGGTGTTCACCGACGCGGATGAGGCATTGAAATACCTGGACAGCGCCCCCTTGCCCACGGTCGTCAAGGCAGACGGTCTTGCGCTCGGAAAGGGCGTAGTCGTCGCCGCGACGCGTGAAGAGGCCAAACAGGCCGTCCGTTCCATGCTCTGCGACAAAAAGTTCGGCAAAAGCGGCGAGCGGATCATCATCGAGGAATTTCTTGAGGGCCCTGAGGTCTCTGTGCTGACCTTCACCGACGGTGAAACCGTCGTGCCGATGGTCTCCTCCATGGATCACAAGCGTGCGCAGGACGGCGACCAAGGTCTTAATACCGGCGGCATGGGCGCAGTTGCGCCGAACCCGTACTATACTCCGGAGACAGCCGCGCAGTGCATGGACAGGATCTTTCTTCCCACCGTACGGGCAATGAAGGCCGAGGGCCGTGAGTTCCGCGGCTGCCTCTACTTTGGGCTTATGCTTACCGCCGA
>JAFZQQ010000428.1 GCA_017620315.1 Oscillospiraceae bacterium
CCGATCTGGTGCGGCGCGGCGCGGACACGGGCGTCGTCGTTGCGGTGGTGGACACGGGTGTTGACGCCTCGCATCCGTTTTTGCAGGGAAGGCTCGTTTCGGGGTATGATTTTGTCGGCGGCGACACGACGCCGGAGGACGGAAACGGGCATGGCACACACGTCGCCGGTACGGTCGTGGACTGCACGCCGGGTACGAACGTCCGCATTATGCCGGTGCGTGTGCTGGATGGGAACGGCAACGGGTACAGCACCACCATAGCCCAGGGCATACGCTATGCCGCCGACCATGGCGCGAATGTCATCAATCTCAGCCTGGGAGGCGGACACAGCAGCTATACCGACAGCGCCGTTTCCTACGCGCTTTCAAAGGGCGTTACCGTCGTTGCCGCCGCGGGGAACGACAGCACCGACGTTTCGTACTTCTGCCCCGCGCATATCGGCGGAGCGATAACTGTTTCCGCGGTCGACAGCGCATATCAGCGCGCGTATTTTTCAAACTACGGCAGCGCGATAGACTTAGCCGCGCCCGGCGTGGGCATCACAAGCTGCGTACCCGGCGGAGGCTACGCCACGTGGCAGGGGACCTCGATGGCGGCGCCCCACGTTTCAGCCGCCGCCGCGCTGCTTTTGAGCGCGCAGCGCAGCCTGCTGCCCGCAACCGTGGAAAGACGGCTCAAGGCGGCGGCGTATGACCTTGGCTATGCGGCGTACTACGGCGCGGGCTTTCTCGACCTGACGCCTTTCATCGGCACGGATATGCCCGAGGATACCTCGCCCGAGCCTGTGGAGCCTGCGCCCGAGCCCGGTGCCTACACCGTGACGTTTGACCCGCAGGGGGGGATGGTCTCGCCGGAGAGCATCATGGTCACACCGGGCAATTCCTTCGGATACCTTCCGACGCCGACGCGCAGCGGATACAGCTTCAACGGGTGGTACACATCTTACGGGCAGTACGTCAGATATTTTGATATTCCCGGAGGAAGCATGACGCTCTACGCACGGTGGACAGAGTCTGCTCCTACGCCTACGCCCACGCCTACGCCTACGCCCACGCCTGCGCCGACTCCTGCGCCGACGCCAACGCCAACGCCGACGCCTTCTCCGGGCGGGAACGCCTGCGGGCCCAACCTCACATGGAGCTTTTCGGGCGGAGTTCTTACGATAGCGGGCTCCGGTGCGATGTATGATTATACGGACGGCTCGCAGACGCCATGGGCGGCGTATCGCGACAGTATCCGCGTGATACAGCTTCCGTCCATGCTCGAGAGCATCGGTTCACACGCCTTTGAGGGCTGCGCTGTCACATCGCTGTCGTTTACGGGGATTGTGAACCGCATCGGTGAGTCGGCGTTCCGAAACTGCACCTCCCTTTATTCGCTTTCTGTTTCGGGTATCGTCAACAGCATCGAGGCGAACGCATTTGCCGGCTGTACGGCGCTTTGCAGTATATCCATGAGCGGCATTGTCAACTATGTCGACCCGACCGCCTTCCCGAGCGGCGTGCGCTTTTGAGATATCTGAAAAAAGGGACTTGACAAGCAACTGTATCACTCATATAATACGGTCAATCAAACCGTGTTAATCGAGTGATACAGTTTTTGTAAGCAGGGGGTGAGGAGTTGATATCCTTTGAAGGGTTTAAGCCGGAGGACGGGAGCCCGCTTTATTATCAGATTCTGCGCCATATCCGCCGAGGGATAGCCTCCGGCGTCATCGTGGACGGCGACGCGCTGCCCTCGCGCCGTGTGCTTTCCGCGACGCTGGGTATCAACCCGAACACTGTCCAGCGCGCATACAGCGAGCTGGAGGAAGAGGGGCTCGTCAGCAACCGCTCCGGGGCGAAGAGCTATGTGGTACTCAATGCCGACACGGTGGAGCGGGTGCGGCGCGAGCTGATCGAGAGCGAGGCGCGCACGCTGGTGGGCTCGCTCAAAAAGACCGGCGTCACAAAGGACGGGGCAGTGGAGCTGGTGGAGCGTTTTTGGGAGGAGGAAGAGGAGCTATGAGCATTTTCGGACTGTGGACGCGGCGCACATGGAAGCGCGCGCTCGCCGTATTTGCGGGAATGGCCGCCGCGGAGCTCGGACTTTTCCTCTGGGCGGCTCGTCATTCGCTTGACGGAAGCCTCAAGCAGATCATGGAGGAGGGCAGATTTATGATCGCCGTCATGCCCGCGTTTTTGCTGCTGACCTTCTTCCTCATCAACGCGGGGGCGGACAGAGAGACGAAGCAGAGCTATACGCTGGGCAGGCTGGGCGTGACGCTGAGACGGAGCTTTCTGCTCCGCGCGTCGCACAACGCGCTGTGGTATCTTGCCTTTTGGGGAGTACAGCTTGCCGTCGTGCTGGGGCTTTGCCTCATCTGGCGGCAAATGCACCCGATGCTCTGGAGCGCGCAGACCCTGCTGCTGACATTTTTTCGGGTGTCGTATCTCCATGCGCTGCTTCCGCTGGGCGACTGGTTCATCTATATCCGAAACCTGCTGTTTTTCGCTCTGATGGGCTGCGCGACGGCGGCGAATGTAGAAAAAAAGACACTGTACGCCTATCTGGGGTTCAGTCTCACGTTCGGGATATACTTCCCGGCAAAGATGGGACTCACAGGCACGGCGATAGCCGAGCTTACCGTGCTGCTTCTGCTCGCGGGAATTGCCGTAATATGCATCATCAACCTAAAGGACGAGCCGGGAGAGGAGGCGGCGCGCAATGGCACGAAGGCTTGACAGGCTTGCCCCTCCGTGGCAGGACGCGAGGGCATGGCTCAAAAGGGCAATTCCCGCCGTCATTGCGGCAGCGCTGTTCAGCACGGTCTATTGCGGCAATTATTCGACGCAGTGCACGGAGTACGCAAGGACGCTGAAGCGCTTTGCCGGGGACAGGGCGAGGCTCGCGGATTATATCGAATTTTTCGGGATTCAGCCGTTCTGGACGACGGCGAGGATTTACCTGGTGCCGCTGCCGCTGCTGGGGGCGGTGGTGCTGCTCGTGGGCGCGGCGGCAAACTACCTTCACGCGCGCTCCGGCGCAAGAAGCGACTATACGCTGCGTCGCCTGCGCGACCCGTGGGAATACCACCGCCGCTGCCTTGCGCTTCCGCTTGCGGGAATGCTTGCTTGCCTTGCGCTGTTCGCGCTGCTGACAGGCGTTTACTATTGGGCGTATCTGCGCCTGACGCCGCCGGAGCTGCTGCCGCCGGCGGGACAGAGATTTTGGGGGTGACGAAAATGCTGGAGCTGAAAAATGTCAAAAAAAGCTACGGCTCGAAGGAGGCGCTGCACGGCGTCGACCTCGCGCTGCCGCGCGGAGAGATCGTGGGCCTGTTCGGTGAGAACGGCGCGGGCAAGACCACGCTGATGAAGTCGATCTTGCGCCTCATCCGCTTCGAGGGCGAGATCACGCTCGATGGCGAGCCGGTCGGCAGGAAAAACATCGAAAAGCTTTCCTTTGCCACGAGCGAGCACTCGTTCTTTCCCGACCTGACGCCGCAGGCGCACCGCGACTTTTACGCGGAGCACTTTGAGACCTTCAATGAAAAACGCTGCCGCGCGCTGATGGAGTTTTTTGATCTGCCCACGGACAAGGCGCTCAAAAGCTTTTCAACCGGACAGAAGAACCAGTTTGAGGTCATTCTCGCGCTTTCGCAGGGCGCGGACTACATCCTCATGGACGAGCCGTTCGCGGGAAACGACGTGTTTAACCGCGAGGATTTCTACAAGGTGCTGCTTGGGCTTCTGACCGAGCGCGAGACCGTGCTGCTCTCGACGCATCTGATCGAGGAGGTTTCGGACTTCATCGGACGCGCCGTACTGCTGCGTGAAGGCGTCATCGTCGGCGACGTAGGCACGGAGGAGCTGGACGACCGCGGCGAAACGCTGATGGACTACGTAAAGACCACCTACCGCTACCGCGCCGACCGCGTCGCGAAGGCGCTGGAGGAAATGGAGGGCGAAGCATGAAGCGCGCCGCGATCATTTTGTGCGTGTTCGCCTTGATCTCCGCGATTTGCGTTGCAGCCTTGCATTTTGGGTCAATGAGCGCGGCGGACAAGGTGGAATTCCGCGAGTATGTCTGCGCGGGTGATATTGCCGCGACGGAGGGACTTACGCTCAGAACGAGGCAGTCCGTCAACAATCAGCTCTATTGGAACACCGAACTGCCCGTCGCCGCGCCGGGGCTCGCACGGACGGAGTTCACAGCGCGGATCAAAAAGGAAGCAATGGATTTTTCGGATTTATTTGATTGGCCGGTCGGATTGCATATGAGCTTTGGCGACTGGGGCGGAACCTATAACTACGGAGGCGCGTTCGACGAGAGCGGACTTTCGGAGCGGCTTGTCGGAGAGACGAATCAGCTGTTTAAGGATTTTATCCTTGACGTATCCAGGCGGACGCCGCCCGGCGGCAGCAGCACCGAGACCGTGCTCGCCCGCGAGGTCAGCGAATACGTTCCGATCTCGGCTTATCTTGAGCTCTACGGGATGGGCATAGAGACGGACGCAAAATTGAGCGGAAAGTTCGCGAGGATATTTCGCTTTCCCATGCCTGAGCGGGCGACCTTCACTGTGCGGCTTGAAAAGAACGCGAACGGGCAGATCGACTGGCTGGACACCTCGTTCAGATTGGACGAGTCTGATGAGAATATGGCCTATTCCTCAGGCGTTCAGTCCATCAGCGTGGCGACGGAGAACAAATGCTTTTTCGCGCTGCGCGGGGACGGGAGCGTTCCGCTCGACTACAGCGACGTGAGCCTCGGCTATGGGCTGTACTGCCTTCCATGGTCGGCGGACGACAGCGTCAGCGGAAACATGCGCTTCGCGGAGATCAAGACCGGAGCGCCGTATACCGTGCTGCCGCTTTCGGAGAAGGACATGGTCGCCGACCTGACCGACGCGGGGAACGGCAGGCTGCTGCTGATCCTGGAGAATGAAAAAGGACTTGAGCTGGTCGTCCTGGACACAGATACCGAAGAGACCATGCAGCGGTTCACCTTGTTCACGCCGGAGGAGCTTGGCGGGGAGGGCTGGGTCTGCGTGCCTCTGGACGGCAGGCTCTATGCCGCCTGTGACGAGCGCGTCCGTTTCTATGAGCGCGGTGCGGACGGGAGCTATTCGCTCTTGCTGGATGCGCAGGGCAGTGCGGAGGAAGACCTTCCGGAGGATATAGGTTTCTCACGATTTTTGCTGCCCGAGGCAGCCGCGTGGGACGGCGAACGCCTTGCGGTTATCACCTCGGGTTCGACTGGATACATCATCGACAGCAACTATGTCGGCGGGGGTATCCTTCTCCTGATCTACGACGCCTCGGGCCTGCGCTACTGCGGGCGAATACAAAGCGGCGCGATGGACGGCGAGCAGGGCTTCTTTTCCGAGGACGCGGTGGTCTGGGGCAATTACGCCTATGGCAGCAAGCGCGAGAAGGCGTTTGAACTCGCCTTTGACGGCAAGTGGAGCGCGGAGGCGGTCGCCGTCCACGAGGGCGTCAGCCTTGAACCGCAGACAATGGCTGCCCGCACGGTCAGCACGGGCAGCACCGGCGTCATCGGCGGGGCGGACGGCCCGACGGCGATATTCGTCTCTCAGCCGATCAGCGAGTGGAGCGTCGCGCTCGCGGCGCTCGCCGCGGCGGCGGTGACAACGGCGGTCGTGCTTCTGGTGAGAAGACGGAAAAAGACAAGTGGTAAATAAAATGATAAGACGCGGCAAGGTTCAAGCTGTGAACCGTGCCGCGTCATTTTTTTGGAATGGAGTTATTTTCCCTCGGTCTTCCGCTGCTCACGGAAGCTCATTTCGGGTTTTTTGATGGAAACGGTGGTATTCGCCTCGACGCTGCTTGTGAGGAACGCGTTGCCGCCGATGATCACGTTGTCGCCGATCTCGGTCGCGCCGCCGAGCAGGGTCGAGCCCGCGTAGATCGTGACGTTGTTGCCGACCTTCGGATGGCGGCGCTCGCCGGGCACGCTGCGCATACCGGCGGGGGAGAGCGCGCCGAGCGTCGCGCCCTGATAGAGCTTGACGTTGTTGCCGATGACCGAGGTCTCGCCTACGACGATGCCCGTGCCGTGGTCGATGAAGAAGTATTCGCCGATGGTCGCGCCGGGGTTGATGTCGATACCGGTGCCGGCGTGGGCGTACTCGGTCATGATGCGCGGGATCATCGGCACGTTCATGACATAGAGCTCGTGCGCGATACGGTAGATGAATATTGCGAAAAAGCCGGGGTAGGAAAGCACGATCTCCTCGCGGTCGTGCGCGGCGGGGTCGCCGTCAAAGAACGCGTCAAGATCCTTTTGCAGCATGCGCTGTATCTCGGGAAGCTTGCACAGCAGCCGCCCGGTGATCTCCTCGGCGCGGGCGCGGCCCTCCTCGCTGTCCTCCATCGTGAGGGCGATCTGCCCGGAGAGGTCGTCGAAAATGCGCTCCATCAGCAGCGCGCCGTACTGCTCCGGGGGAAGCTTTAAGAGATGCTTTTCACCGTAATACACGGGAAAGAGCAGCTTCTGGAAGCTGCGTATGATCTCGATGATCGCCTTGCGGCTCGGCAGGCGAAGCGCGTCTCCGTACATGGGGAGCGCCGATTTGTTATACTGTGCCGCCAGTTGGTCGGCGGTGGAGCGAACGATGTCGCTTCGCATGGACTTGTCGATTTCAGATCTCCTCCTTCGCCTCATTTGCTTTGAAAGCTCCGCTTCCAAAGTAAATCATAATTCATGCCGTTTCCCTCGCCCCTGCGGGGCAGCCGGGAAACACGGCGTCCAAACACCCATGCGCTCCGGCTTTGTTTTTTGGGTTGCTGCGATGCGCGCTCGGCGCATGGGTATTTTATATTATGCGCGTGGGCGGTGCTGTGCCAACACCGCCCACGCTTTGGATTATACTATCGATCCGGTAGTCTTTCAATAGAAAAATGAAAAAATCATTTCAGCAGCGCGGAAACCCGGTCCCGGTCAAATTCGGTTATTGCCCGTCTGAGCTTTTCCGCGCGTTCGCGTTCGCCGGGATTGGCGGAGAACTCGATGAGGCTGTCGTACGCTTCGCGCAGCTCGGATCAACGTCGGTAAAGAACAAAACTTCAAGGAAACTACCGTTTCTCACAGCTCGGCAAAGGCTTTCGCGCCGCGCGTGTCCATCCACGATTGCAGCAGGAACGCGGCGGTGAGGAACACGGCGGTGCAAATGAGAAGATACACCGCGGCGCCGAGCTTGAAGCCGAGAAACAGATAAACCGCCGCAAAAGCGACGCATATTGCCCAGCCTCCGAAAAGGGAGATCAGGACCGCGCCGCTCTGCTTGATCGGAGCGATCTCGTTCGTCCAGCTCAGAAGCGGCATTTTGAGACCGAGAAAAGTGTTGAACACTGCGGAAAACGCGGCATAGGCAAGC
>JAFZQQ010000429.1 GCA_017620315.1 Oscillospiraceae bacterium
ACTTTACCCCGCTCAACAAGGAAGACATCGTTCTCCCCGTCGAGGTGTACAAGAAGCCGGCGCGCGCGGTCAAGGGCATCGACGAGGCCAAGCTGCACACAATGAACGACGAGCACAAGATCTTCACCGAGGAGCAGATCAAGTCCGAGGCCTCCCGCTGCCTGAGCTGCGGCCGTAGCGTTGTCGATACGAACAAGTGCCTGGGCTGCGGCATGTGCACCGTCCAGTGCAAGTTTGACGCCATCCACCTCACCCGCTCCATGGGCGACGCCTATTCCAAGATGATCCCCGCGGAGGACAAGTTCAAGGCGATCGGCGCCTACGCCGCGAAGAGGGGCATCAAGATCCTGAAGAGGAAGTCCTCGTCGAAGTGAGATAACGCTATGCACGAGCTCGGATTGGTTAATTACGTGGTCAAGCACGTCAGCAAGATCGCCGAGGAAAACAAGGTCGAAAAGGTCTGCTCGGTGACTCTGGAATTCGGTGAGGTCTCCGGCATCGTCAGTTCATATCTGTACAGCTATTGGGACTGGTACACCAAGAAGTTCCCGATGTTCGAGGGGGCGAAGCTCCTGTGCGAGACCATCCCCGCGATAACCTGGTGCGACGACTGCAAGCAGACCTATCCCACGGTCAAATACGGCAAGACCTGTCCGCACTGCGGCAGCGGCAACACCTGGCTGCAGCAGGGAAACGAGATGAACATTAAACAGATCGAGGTCGAATAGGCCCCGTTGCAAAGGAGGAACAAATGGACAATCAGGAACTGCGCAAGATGAAGGAGCAGCTTGGTCTGATCGACTTCAAGATCGGCTACAAGACCGGCGTCCACTACGGCGTGATCGAGAGCTTCTTCTCCGGTAAGAGCGACGAGCTCTCCCCGAAGGACCGCGAGAAGATCGAGGCGCTCTTCGCCGCCGAGGCAAAGAAAAAGCGCTGAGAAAAGATAATTGCCGCTCCCTTTTCCGCATTGGAAGAGGGAGCGGTTATTTCATAATTATTATTGTAATCAAAGGCGGATTCTGATAGAATATTCGCGTATGAAGCGAAAGGAGCTTTGCCATGAAACCAGACGTCAAAAAGAAATTGGTCTACACAAGCCCCTATGAGTTCAAGGGTCTGATCCCCATCAAGCATGCGATACCCTTAGGCATTCAGCATGTTCTTGCCATGTTTGTCGGCAATCTGACGCCGCTGATGATCATCTGCGGCGCCTGCGGCATTTCCTCGGACGATCCCGCGCTGTATATCGCTCTGCTGCAAAACGCCATGCTCGTGGCGGGACTTGTAACGCTGCTCCAGCTCTTCTCCATCGGTCCCATCGGCGGGCAGGTTCCCATCGTCATGGGCACAAGCTCCGGCTTTCTCGGTGTGATGCGCTCGGTCGCCGCCTCGATGGGCGGAGGCGTGATCGCCTACGGCGCCATACTCGGCGCGTCGATCATCGGCGGACTGTTTGAAACGGCGCTCGGCTTCTTCATCAAGCCGCTGCGCAGGCTCTTTCCTCCGGTCGTCACAGGCACGGTCGTGCTGTCCATCGGTCTGAGCCTGATCTCCGTGGGCGTCAACTCCTTTGCCGGCGGCTCAGGCGCCAAGGACTTTGGCTCCGCCGAGAATCTGCTGGTCGGCTTTTTGGTGTTGGTCGTCATCGTTGCGCTCAAGCACTTTACCAAGGGCATATCCTCCACAGCTTCCATACTCTTCGGCATTGTCTTCGGGTATCTGCTCTGCGCGCTGATGGACACGTTTCTTGTCACGACCGCGGTCACCGCAGACGGCGTGGAGTACACCAAGGCGTGGGTGCTCAACTGGAGCCGCATACGCGAGGCTGCGTGGCTCTCTGTTCCGCGCATCCTTCCTATCAAGCCGGTGTTCAAGCTCAGCGCGATCCTGCCGATCTGTATCATGTTCATCGTCACCGCCGTCGAGACCATCGGCGACACAGCGGGCTGCATTGAGGGCGGTATGGGCCGCGAGGCGACCGACAAGGAGCTCTCCGGCGCCGTTACCGCCGACGGTGTCGGCTCGACCTTCGCCGCACTCTTCGGCGTGCTGCCGAATACCTCTTTTTCTCAGAATGTCGGACTTGTCGCAATGACGAAGGTCATCAACCGCTTTGCGCTCTCCGTCGGCGCGGTCTTTCTGATCCTCTGCGGGCTCAGTCCCAAGCTTGCCGCGGTGATCTCCATCATGCCGCAGAGCGTGCTGGGCGGCGCCGCAGTGATGATGTTCTCATCCATCGCGATCTCCGGAATACAGCTTCTTACAAAGTACGGCGTTACGAACCGCGTGATCACGATCGTTTCCGTCGCGCTCGGCGTCGGTTACGGGCTTGGCGCAACCTCGGGAGCGATTTCGGGTCTCGGCTCGGCGCTCAACCTCGTCTTCGGAGGCTCCGGGATCGTGCCCGCGGCGCTTCTCGCCATCGTTCTCAACCTGATCATCCCCAAGAGCGCGGACGACATCGCCGCCGAGGAGGCTGCCGCGCAGCTTGAAAAGCTGAAGGCGGAAAAGCTCGCGGCTCAAGCCGCCGTTGTGCAGGCAGATGAAGCTCCGCAGACGAATGACGTCCCACAGACCGCCGCTCCGCAGGAACCGGCTCCGCAGGATACGCCGCAGAACGACGAGCTCGACAACACGCAATTCTGATGAAAGACCCCGGGCAGGGAAAAACAAACCTGCCCGGGGTCTCTTATTTTGTTATCCGCGCTCACGCTTCGTTGACAAGCTTGCCGGTCATGTGCTCCGGCGTCAGTGCGAACATCAGCGTGCCGGGGCCGGAATTGGTTATCTCATGCTCGATATACGCCTCGTCCTGTGTGAATTTGAGGCTGAGGCGGCGGGTGAGCTCAAGCGTCTTCTCCCTGTCCTCAACAAACTCGATCCGTCCGAATACGATCACGCTTTTTATGTTCAGCGCCCACTCGCCCTCGCGCTGAAAACCGCTGTCGTAAACGCAGAACGACGCCTTGTCGCAGCGGCGCATCGCGTCGATCTTGTGTCCCTTTTTCACGCCGTGGAAGTACAGTTTCCCGTCCTCCTCGCAGTAGAAGTGGTTGATCGGCATCCCGTAGGGATATCCGTCGTCTCCCAGCACGGAAAGAACGCCGCGTTTTTCGGCCTTGAGGATCTCTATGCACTCCTCCTCCGAAAGCTGCTGTTTTTTTCTGAGCATTTCTCTGAACATTTCATACCCTCCGTTTTCCGTAAAGCTGTTTGCT
>JAFZQQ010000430.1 GCA_017620315.1 Oscillospiraceae bacterium
GCTGGAAGTGCCGATCACGAACAATATCGTAAGTTTAAGGATCGATCCGACCGACTATCCCTGCTTTTTGCATGTCGAGGAGGTTCGTCTGCAGATGCAAAAAGGCATGGACCAGTCGATCGAACGCTATATCACGAATTACTGAGCTTTTTACAGGGTGAAAACAAACATACCATATTATAACGGGATGTATAGGAACAATGAAGAATATATATGAAAAAGAAATGACCGTGCTGCCCGGAGCTTGCGACAGCAGCGCGTCTCTCGGTATTCCGGAAACTTTTTCGCTTTTCATGGATATTGCCACCGAGCATGCCTGCGCGCTCGGCTGCGGGATAGATTCGCTCTCCCCGCGCGGACTGTTCTGGCTGACGGTCCGCACCCGTGTGCGCTTTATTCGCCGCCCGAAAATGCTTGAGCGCATAACGGTCTCGACCTGGCCGGAGCAACCCGGAAAGCTGCGTGCCGACAGAGATTATGTGATCATGCGGGGGGACGAGCTGCTTGTTGCGGGAAAGACCGAATGGACGGTGCTTGACACGGAAAGCGGAAAACTTCACCCGATGTCGGATGTTTTTGCGCCGGACTATGCGTTCTATCCCGAGGCTGTATGGGATGAACCGTTTACACGAATGACAGACGAGCCTTTGGAGGATTTTGCACAATATACCGTGCGCTCGACGGATATCGACCTCGGCAGCCACATGAACAATGCGGCCTATGTCCGCGCCCTCGCGGGAGCGTTCAGCTGCGAGCAGTGGCAGGGAATGGATATCCGTGAGCTTGAGATAGCCTATCGCGCGCCTTGCTTTGAGGGAGATACGCTCATCTGGCAGAAAAAGGACAATGAGGCGGAAACGTCGCTGCGCGCCGCGATGGAAAACGGCAAAACCATAGCTCTTGCGCGTATTGTAAAGGGCTTATAACGGTATGGTTTACAATAGACGAACGGGTATACAATGAAAAATCGCCCTCCTGACGTCTTTCGGGAGGGCGATTTTTGAAGGTTTATAGTATTTATAGTATCAGTGTGTGAAGTTGCACATTGCCTCGAGCACGTCATAGCGTTCGGGCTGAAGGGTCTTCTTCATAGTCAGCGCCTCCTCGATGGGGATATCGACTATGCGGCCGTCCTGGATCGCTATGATGCGGTTGATCCGGCCCTCGGCGAGCGATTTGACCGCGCTGTAGCCCATGCGCGTCGCGGTCTCGCGGTCTCTGGCGTTGGGCGAGCCGCCGCGCTGGATATGGCCGAGCACGGTGACGCGCGGCTCCATGCCAAGCTCCTCATGTATGCGTTTGCCGATCTCGAACGCGTGGGCGGCGCCCTCCGCGACGACGATCATGAAATGCGTGTTGCCGGCGAGACGGGCGTTCTGTATGCGCTCGATGATATCCTTCTGGAAGTCAAGCTCGCGTTCCGGCACAAGCACGGCGGTCGCGCCGACGGCAATGCTGACGTAAAGCGCAAGGAACCCGGCGTTTCTGCCCATGACCTCGACCACCGAGCAGCGTTCGTGCGACTGCATGGTGTCGCGCAGCTTGTCGATGCAGTCGATGGCGGTGTTGCAGGCGCTGTCGAAGCCGATGGTGTAATGCGAGCAGCCCACATCGTTGTCTATGGTCGCGGGGATGCCGACGACCGGGACGCCGAGCCGCGAAAGCTCAAGCGCGCCGCGGAAGGTGCCGTCGCCTCCGATGGCGACAATGGCGTCGATGCCGAGCATCTTGCAGGTGCCCACCGCGCGCTGGCGGCCCTCCTCGGTCATGAAGTCGTCGCTTCTTGCGGTGTAGAGGATCGTGCCGCCGCGGGAAAGCACATGGTTGACGCTGTTGGCGTCCATCATCTTGAAGTCGCTGTTGATCAGTCCCTGCCAGCCGCGCCTTATGCCGACGCATTCGATACCGAAGGTGACCGCTGTACGAACGACAGCGCGGACCGCCGCGTTCATGCCCGGGGCGTCTCCGCCGCTGGTCAGAACGCCGATGCGCTTGATCTTTTTCTCCTCCACGAAAAACCCCTTCTTTCTTGTCTGCCGAGCCTGTACGCACGGACTTATGCCATAATAATAGCACAGCCATGCCGCGAATGGCAAGCCCCTGATACTGCGTAATGAGGTCCGCGGCGGGGGCGCCGATCACACGATTTTTCGCTTGATATAAGGCACTTGAAGCGGCATCAAAAAAAAGATGCAAATTTCAAAAAGTTTTTATTGACACCGGGCAATCACTTTAGTATAATAACCAATGCCGTTCGCGAGAGTGAACGCATGAGGGAGCATAGCTCAGCTGGTTAGAGCACCTGCCTTACAAGCAGGGGGTCACTGGTTCGAGTCCAGTTGTTCCCACCAAAGTATCCGGCCAAGTAGCTCAGTTGGTTAGAGCGCCGGCCTGTCACGCCGGAGGTCGAGGGTTCGAGCCCCTTCTTGGTCGCCATTTGCCTCTGTAGCTCAGTTGGTAGAGCAGCGGACTGAAAATCCGCGTGTCGTTGGTTCGACTCCGACCGGAGGCAC
>JAFZQQ010000431.1 GCA_017620315.1 Oscillospiraceae bacterium
ACGGAGATTTTCTCCCCCATGAGGAGGACGGGCGCGGGGGGCTCCCCCGGCTTTCCGGCTATGTAAAAAAAGTCCGCGCGGAGGATGACAACGTCATTTATGCCAACGCCGGCGATATGTTCCGCGGCTCGATCATCGACTCGGAATACATGGGCTTATCCACCATCGAGCTGATGAATCTGCTGAACCCCGACGTATCCGCCGTCGGCAACCACGAGGTCGACTACGGCATCGCGCACCTGCTGTTCCTCGAAAAATGCGCGCGCTTCCCCATCATCAACGCCGACCTCTACGTCACCGTGAACAACTCGCGCCTGTTCACGCCGTACCTCAACATCGAGCGCGACGGCATGCGCATCCTGTTCATCGCGCTTCTCACGCAGGAGGTCATCTCGTCAACGAAGAACGAAAGGGTCATCGGCTCGTTCATCGACGTTGCCGACGCCGCAAGGCAGGTGGGCATCATCTGCGACAGCTACCGCACCAAGGATACCGACATGGTCGTCCTGCTGACGCACATCGGCCTTGACTCCGACCGCACGCTCGCCGGCCTTCTCGATCCGGACTGGGGCGTTGACGTCATCATCGGCGGCCACACGCACACCTTTATGGACGAGCCGGAGGTAGTCAACGGCATCCCCATCGTTCAGGCGGGCTGCGGCAGCGGGCAGGTCGGCAGGTTCGACATAGAGTACGACACCGCGGCGCACGCGATCAAGGGCTGGAAGTGGCGCTGCGTCCCGATCGACGAGAGCACCGCGCCGGAGGACCCGGTCATGACGCAGCTTCTGTCCTCCTACAAATCCCGCACCGACGCCAAGTATCGCCGCATCGTCACCACCTTTGCCCGTGAGCTCACTCATCCCTCGCGCATTCAGGAAACCGAGCTCGGGAACCTCTATGCAGACCTTTTGCAGCAGGACAGCAGCTTTGACCTTATGCTGCTGGGCTCCGGCTCCATACGCAAGCAGAAGCTCGGACCTATCGTCGAGTATCAGGATATGCTGGAAAACACGCCCTTTGACGACGCGCTCTGGATGCTCAAGGTGACCGGCGCGCAGCTGCGCCGCATGGTGCAGCACATCCTGCGCGACGAGGCCTGGGAGGGGCACACGGAGTTCTATCAGTATTCGAGCGGCATGCGCATAGTATACCGCAAAAGCACGCACACGATCGAGGAGTTCCGTTTCCGCGGCGAGGACATAACCGACGACCGCGAGCTCCTGATCTGCCTGCAGACCTATCACTACAAGAGCTTCGACGAGTTCTTCGGCATTCCGCTCGAGGAGGTCGCCGCAAACATGAAGCCGCGCGTGATAGCGACCTCGATCGTCGGCGTGATCGAGGAGCTGTTTTCGACGCGCACCGGTCTCGACGCGCACGTCGAGGGCAGGCTTGTGATTCTTGAATAAATCAAAAAAGTGTCATGCGACACTTTTTGAGAGGGCTTCGCTTCGCTTCCCGCACGCCAAAGGCGCACGGGCGCTGCGCGCAAGGAGTATTTTCCACCGCGCGTGTCGGTGGAAAAATCGATCAGATTCATTTGCCGCCTGCGGGCGACAAACCCTGCGGGGTATTCTTTGACATGCAAAAAACGGCGGCGGGGCAAAAGTCCCTGCCGCCGTTTTAGTATAGAATAAACCGGTTTACGCCTTGCTCACATCCATTACGGAGGCGCAGAGCATGCTGCCCTTGAGTGGGTCGTCGCGGACGGCGCCGATGTAATCCTTGCCGAACAGCTCGAAGAAGCCGCCGCTGACGTTGATGGCGGGAAGCCTGCCGACAAGCTCGCCGTTTTCCATCAGATACGCCATCTGCACCGGCGTTGCGAAGTGGCCGTCCGGCGTGGCGTCGCCGCCCGACGCAATCACGACGAAAACGGCCTTTCCGGGAACAAGCTCCCCGAGACTGCGCGCGGTCGGCTCCAGATACAGGCCGTGGAACCCGATGTCAGGAACGCCGTCATACGCGGCGTCGGCGGTTCCGAGATTCGGAAGGCCGTAGACCCCCGCCGATTTCTTTGTGGTAAGGACTCCCTTGAGAACGCCGTTTTCGACAAAGGACGGTCTCAGATCCGGCCCAACGCAGCCCTCCGCGTCGAAGAAGCAGGCCCCGTGCGATGTTTGGGGGTTCATGTCGTCCTTGACCGTCAGCTTTTCCGAAAAGACCCGGCTGCCCATTTTCCCGCTCAGCAGGGAAGCGCCGGTGGCATACAGATCACTCACAAAATGCCGCTGGAAGGCGCCGAACAGGCTGTGCGCCTCGAACACGACGGGATAGCGGCCGGGCCCGATGTCGACGGGCGTGTAAAACGCGTCGTATTCCTTGCCGAACTGCGCCATGAGCGCTTCTTCATCAAAGCGGTCGCCCGCCCAGCCGAGGAAGGTGTCGAACAGATTGCCGGAGCCGCGGTTCTGCACGACCAGCTCGACGGCAAGCTGTCTGCCGGAGCTTGTCAGCCGGCGCCCCAGCGAATTCCTGTACTCCGATTTCTGATAGCCGAGCATGATCTTGTTGGAAAGGGCAAATTTCGGGCAGCGCTCGCCGAGACGGTCAAGGAACCTTTGCATAACGGGGATGAACTCCGGGACCGGAATGATCTCCTCCTCGTGAAGCTCCTCCTTCTCCAGAGCGCCCTCCAGAGCGCAGGGATACGGTATTCCGAAGGAAAGCGCCTCCTTCGCCCTTTCGGTAAGCTCAGCCTCGTCCGGCTCGCCGAGGCAGCCCGCGACGCCGATGCAGTCGTTTTCATAAACGCGGACGGTGCCGGTCGTCTTGTCGATCTGGCGGAAGCTGTCAATTTTCCCCGCGGTCACGTTGAGCGTAACGGAGCTCTGCATTTCCCTGATGAATTCTTTTTCCATGACTGTCACCTCACTGAACGTTCATTTTCGACACTCTGACATACGGGCCGCCGAAGCCGACGGGCAGATTCATCTGCTCCATCTTGCCGCATCCGCCCGTGACAAAGGAGAGCATTTCCACTTCCTTTGTCAGTCCGTCGATCAGCCCCAGCGTCTCGAACACGCTGCCCGAAATGACGCTGATCTGCGCGGGACGCCCCAGCTTGCCGTTCACGATCTCATAGGCAAGCGACGGTGCGATGGTAAAGGTGCTCATTCCGCTGCCGTGTTTGATGGTCTTGATGTAATATCCCTTTTCGATCGGTGCGATCAGCTCGTCAAAGCTTAGCTCGCCGCCCTCGAGATAGGTGGAGGTCATGCGGACGATGGGCTCGAACATACAGTTGATCGCGCGGGCGTTTCCGGTCAGGCCCTCGTCCAGCGCGGCGGCGGTCAGCGCGCTGTGCAGGCGTCCGGTCAGCGCGCCGTTTTTTATGAGATAGGTCTTTTGCGCGCGCGTGCCCTCGTCGTCAAAGGGAACGTAGCCTGTGCCGGATACGCCGCCGTAGTCGACGATCGAGAGGATCGGCGAGGCGACGGTCTTGCCGAGCTGCCACTCCTCCTTCATGGTCTCATCCGAAAGCATGAAGTCCGATTCCGATTTGTGGCCGAAGGATTCGTGCGCGAATACGCCCGCGGCCTC
>JAFZQQ010000432.1 GCA_017620315.1 Oscillospiraceae bacterium
TCCCAAAGCATTTCCGCCTGTCTTGTTCCCGGCAAGGTCGCTCACCTGGCGGGCATAGGCGGCGTATCGATGAGCCCGCTCGCAGAAGTCCTGCACGGGATGGGCCTTACGGTTCAGGGCAGCGATATGCGTGAAAGCCCCGCGGTCGAGCATTTGAGAGAGCTTGGCATCCGGGTGTCCATCGGGCACTCGGCCGAGAATCTCGGCGAGTGCGACTTTGTCGTCCGCACCGCCGCCATCCATGACGACAATCCCGAGATCGCCGGCGCAGTCACGCGCGGCATACCCGTATTCGAGCGCGCGCAGGCGTGGGGAGAGCTTATGAAGGGCTATCGCAACGCGCTTTGTATCTCCGGAACGCATGGAAAGACGACCACGACCTCGATGGCCACGCATATCTTTATGGCAGCGCAGCTCGATCCGACCGTTATGATCGGAGGTACTCTTGAATTGCTGCACTCCGGTTACCGCGTCGGTCATGGCGATACCATCATTGCCGAAAGCTGCGAATATTGCAACTCGTTTTTGAGCTTCTTCCCCACCGTTGCGGTGATACTTAACGTCGAGGCCGATCATCTGGACTTTTTCAAGGATCTGGCGGACGTTGAACGCTCCTTCCGCAAATTTGCGGAGCTTACGCCCGAGCGTGGGCATGTTGTCGCGAATATGGACGATCCCGGCGCTATCGAAACGCTCAAGGACTATCCGCGTAAGGTATTCTGGTTCAGTCTTGACCGTGCCGAGGCGGACTGCCGCGCCGAAAACCTTGTTTTCCGGGATGGACTGCCCGAATTTGACGTCATGATACGCGGAGAGCTTTATGCCCATGCCGCTTTGAATGTCGGCGGAAGGCACAACGTAATGAACGCGCTTGCCGCCGCCGCGTCAGCATATCTTCTCGGCGTCCCCGGCGAGGCTGTCGAGCGCGGGCTCGCGGTTTTTCATGGCGCCGGGCGGCGCTTTGAGCGCAAGGGCGAGTTCAACGGAGCTGCGGTCTACGACGATTATGCCCACCATCCCGGCGAGCTGCACGCGCTGCTGGCCATGGCGCGCAGCCTGCCCTACAAGCGCATTATCTGCGCCTTTCAGCCGCATACCTATTCGCGTACACACGCGCTTTTTGAGGAATTCATCCGCGAGCTCAGGGAGCCCGACATTCTGATACTTGCGGAGATATATGCCGCGCGCGAGCAAAATGACGTCGGAATATCCAGCGCCGATCTTGCCGCGCGCATCCCCGGCGCGATCTACTGCCCCACGCTCAGCCGCGTGACCGAAAAGCTGCGCGAGCTGGCTCAACCCGGCGATCTGATCCTCACCGTCGGCGCGGGAGACATCTACAAGGCGGGCGAAGCGCTTTTTGACAAAGGCGGAAAGGAATGACGGCCGATGCTTGTATCCGATTTTTATGAGTCCGCTCCCGCTCAGGGCTCTGAGCGCGCCTTGCGCGCCTTTGCGCTGTTAGACTCGCTCGGCGTCCCCTATCGCCGCGTGGAGCATGCCGCCGCGGAGACCATGGAGGTCTGCGCGGCGATCAGCGACGCCCTGGGCACGCGCATCTGTAAAAACCTTTTCCTGTGCAACCGCCAGCAAACCGCTTTCTACCTGCTCTCCATGCCGGAGGACAAGCCCTTTTACACAAAGGTACTAAGCCATCAGATAGGCTCTTCCCGGCTGTCCTTCGCCCCGCCGGAGAAAATGGAGGCCATGCTCGGCTGCTCCCCCGGCTCGTGCAGCGTGCTGGGGCTTGAAAACGACCGGGAAGGGCTTGTGCATCTGCTCCTTGACCGCGACGTGATCGAAGCGGAGCGTTTCGCCTGCCACCCCTGCGACAACACCGGCAGCCTCACGATCTCCACGCGCGACCTGCTTGAAAAGGTGCTGCCCGCGACAGGTCATGGCTACGATGTCGTGGAGCTGTGACGCGCCAATAAGGCCGAACGGAGGACGTTTATGAAACTGATTGAACCGACAATGGAATATGCTCCTCAGATCCTGGCGTATCGAAATGAGTTCCTTGAATCCGGCGATTCGATGGATGGCACGGGGACGCTCAGAAAGACGGACGACCCACAGGACTGGGTGGATTTTTCAAAAAGCTGCAAGGATCCCCGCACGACTCCGCAGGGTAAGGTCCCCGCGACGCAGTATATGCTTGTGCGGGAAGAAGACCGCAAGATCGTCGGTATGATCCAGATCAGGCATTATTTCAATACATATCTGGAAAAGTACGGCGGCCACATAGGCTATTCCGTTGCGCCGAGCGAACGGCGCCGCGGATATGCGACGCAGATGTTGAAAACGGCGCTGCCGAAATGCAGGGAGCTGGGGATCGATAAGGTGCTGATCACCTGCATCAGCGGCAACGAAGGCAGCAAAAAAACGATCCTGAAAAACGGCGGCATTTACGAATCCACCGTTCATGAGCCGGATGAAGGGATCGATCTCGAACGCTATTGGATCGACCTTTCCGAGTGACGGTTTCCGGTTTATCCGGCGATCTCAGCGCATAATATGAGGCGGAACGGCTTGCTCGAATCGAGCCGTTCCGCCTTGTGTTTTCAATTCAGAAAATCCTTGAGCTTCTTCGATCTTGAGGGATGGCGGAGCTTGCGCAGAGCCTTCGCCTCTATCTGGCGGATACGCTCGCGCGTGACGTTGAATTCCTTTCCGACCTCCTCA
>JAFZQQ010000433.1 GCA_017620315.1 Oscillospiraceae bacterium
AAGACCGTCTTTATCGAAGCGACCGGCCCCTGCGAGGTGACCGCGGGCGACATCAAGGGCGACAGCGACGTCGAGGTACTCAACCCCGAGCTGCACATCGCTCAGCTTGACGCCGGAGCCACGCTCAGCATGGAGATAGCGCTCAGCCACGGCCGCGGCTATCATCCCGCGGACCGGAACAAGCCCGCGCAGCCCGTTATCGGACTGATCCCGGTCGATTCGATCTATACCCCCGTCTACAAGGTCAACTACACGGTGGAGAACACCCGCGTCGGAAACATGACCGACTTTGACAAGCTTACGCTTGAGGTCTGGACGGACGGTACGATCAATCCCCGCGACGCGGTTTCGCTCGGCGCGAAGATACTCTGTGACCACTTCACGCTCTTCACCAATCTCAGCGACACCATGAGCGCCCACTCCACCGTCGTCGAAAAGGCGGAGACGCAGCGCGACAAAGTGCTTGAGCTCACCATCGAGGAGCTTGACCTGTCCGTGCGAAGCTTCAACTGCCTCAAACGCGCCAATATCAACACCGTCGAGGATCTGATCTCCAAGACCGAGGAGGATATGATGAAGGTGCGCAACCTCGGACGCAAGTCACTCGAGGAGGTCAGCAACAAGCTCGCAATGATGGGCCTGTCTCTCGCGAACGAGGACAACAATTAACCTGTTCCTTTTTCTCCGCCGGGAGAAAAGTGAATGAATGAATTCGATTCCGTAAGGAGGGAAACGATATGCCCGGAACCCGTAAGCTCGGCAGGACCAGCGATCAGCGCCGTGCGATGCTTCGCCAGCAGGTCACCGATTTTCTTGACAACGGCAAGATGGAGACCACCGTCACCCGCGCCAAGGAGATCAAGCCGCTCGCCGAGAAGATGATCACCCTTGGCAAGAAGGGCGATCTGGCGGCCTACCGTCAGGCGATGGCGTTCATCACCCGTGAGGACGTCGTCAAGAAGATCTTCAAGGAGATCGCGCCCGGTTACTCGGAGCGCAACGGCGGCTCTACCCGCATCACCCGCACGGGCGTCCGCCGCGGCGACGCTGCGGAGGTCGCAATGATCGAGCTCGTCTGAGCCTGATCGCACAGCAGTAAATAAAAAGCCCTTTTAGATGGCAATTCGCGAAGCCGTCTAAAAGGGCTTTTTGTTTCATATATTAACGGTATGAAACGAAAACTCGCTGTACTATCCCTATTGATGCTGCCGCTGCTCGCGCTGGCGGCCTCGCGCGGCGAGGCCGCGCCTGCGGCAGGTACTTCCGCGCCCTGTGTGGCGCTGACGTTTGATGACAGTCCGAACGGAAAGACCACGGAGCGTCTGCTCGACGGCCTGGCGGAGCGCGGCGCGCATGTGACCTTCTTCGTTATCGGCCGGCAGCTTTCGGGACAGGAGGAGCTCATTGAACGCATGAGCGAAGAGGGCCACCAGATAGGCAACCATACTTGGACGCACAGACGGCTCGATACAGGCGGCTCGGTCGGAGAGAAGGAGCTTGAGCGGACCGAGTGCGCGCTGTGCGGGATTCTCGGCGGAAGCGGCTATTGGATCCGTCCGCCGTGGGGCTTCGCAAGCGCGGAAACGCTGCGCGAGGCAAAGGCACCGCTCATATACTGGACGATAGATACCGAGGACTGGCGGCAGCTGGACGCGAAAAAGGTCGCGCGCAGGATCGTCGAAAATGTGAGCGACGGAGACATAGTGCTGCTGCACGACAGCTATGAGAGCAGCGTTGACGCGGCGCTTGCCGCAATTGACGAGCTTTCCGCGCGCGGCTTTGAGTTCGTGACGCTTGAAGAACTTTTTGCGCGGATGGGAGTCGAGCCGGAAACAGGCTGCCTGTACTGTCGCCCCGATAAGCTGCGCACGGTAAAATAAACAGTTGAGAAACAATTAGCACTCATCGGAGGTGAGTGCTAAGCTTTACAATTCGTTCATAAAAAGATGTATTTTTGTTCACAGAGGGCAACTATACTCATAATTGTCCGAAGGGGAAAGGACCCCGGAGGATAAATTTGAGCGACTACCGCATAAGCGGCATGCCGAAGGAGGTTTTCAAAATGTTTGAACTCGTACCTTTTGTGCATGGAAATCATCTCCGCACATACGACCCCTTCCGCGAGATGGAGGAACTGGAGAACCGGTTCTTTGGCGGGACTGCCAGTGACCTGGCCGGGATCCGCACCGACATCCAGGACAAGGGCGACCATTACCTGATGGAAGCCGATCTGCCGGGCTTCAAGCAGGACGACATCCACATCGACATGAACGGCGGCATGATGACGATCACGGCGGAACGTCACAGCGAGCACGAGGAAAAGGACAAGAAAAACAACTATGTGCGCTGTGAGCGCAGCTATGGCAGCTATCAGCGGTCGTTCGACCTGAGCGGCATTGACGAGAGCGGCGTGCAGGCGGCGTATGCAGACGGCGTTCTGAAGCTGACGCTGCCGAAGGCAAAGGAGCAGAAGCCGGAAAGCCATCAGGTGAAGATCGCCTGACCGGTGCCGGCGCTGAAGCCCCAACAGAAACGCAAAGCGTGCAGAGAATGCCGGAAACCCGCACTCCCTGCGCGCTTTCCTTCAAAATGAAAAGGAAGTGAGACATCATGCTGACTTTGATTTTGCTGACGATCCTCGGCTCCGCGCTGGCTCTTGGTACGCTCTACATCTTTGGGATGCTGTTTTGGTACCTACTGCTGGCACTTGGCCGGTGGCAGATGTTCGAGAAGATGGGCCAGCCCGGCTGGAAGGGTTTCATCCCCATCTATTCCGATTATGTGCTGTATGGCTCGTGCTGGCAAACCGTCTTTTTCTGGATCGCGCTGGCGGCGTCGGCGTTCTGCGCCCTTGGCGGGCCGGACTCCCGGAGCGTGCTCGTCTCCCTCGCCGGCATGATTGGAGCGGCACTGGAGTTCCTGCTTTCCCTGCGCATCTCGCGCGCGTTCGGGCACGGTATCCCGTTCGCCATTGGTCTGACGCTCCTCAATCCAATCTTTGTGCTGTATTTGGGCTTCGGACCGGATCGGTACAGAAGTCTGGACTGGAGCTACTGATACTCTCTCCATAATGGCATCGGACGCAG
>JAFZQQ010000434.1 GCA_017620315.1 Oscillospiraceae bacterium
GAAGCACATCGACCTCGCGCCGCAGAAGCGCGGCGTGGGATATCTTTTCCGGCAGTATGCGCTGTTCCCGAGCATGACGGTCAGGCAGAACATCTCGGCCGCCATGCACGGCCTTCCGCGCGACAGACGCGATGCGGCTGTCACGGAGCGGCTGCGTTCCTTCCGTCTGGAGGGGCTTGAGGGGCTTTATCCGAACCAGCTCTCCTGCGGGCAGCAGCAGCGCGTCGCGCTTGCCCGCGCGCTTGCCTCCGAGCCGGACTGCCTGCTGCTCGACGAGCCCTTCTCTGCGCTGGACAGCTATCTGCGCTGGCAGAGCGAGCTGGAGCTCGGAGAGCTGCTGCGCCGCTACGAGGGCGACGTGCTGTTCGCCTCGAACGACCGCGACGAGGTTTACCGCATGTGCGACACCGTATGCGTGCTCTCGGACGGCAAGAGCGAGGAGAAGGCGACCGTCCGCGATCTCATGGCGGAGCCGCGCACGGTCAGCGCGGCGCTCATATCCGGATGCAAGAATTTCTCGCGCGTGAAGCGCATAGACGCAAGGCATGTGCAATGCATCAACTGGGGCGTAACGCTCGAGACCACGCAGGAGGTCTCCGGCGTGTGTACCTATGCCGGGGTGCGCGCGCATAACCTGCACATAGCAAGAAGCGGAGAACCGAACCGCTTCGACGCGCGCGTTGTGCGCGTGATCGACGACGCCTTTTCGACGATACTGATGCTCGCGCCGGAGGGCGGGAACTCGCTGATGCGCATGGAGCTTCCCAAGGAGGAATGGGCGCTTATGCGCAAACCCGATATGGTTCTGCTCGGCGTTTCTCCGGAGCACGTTATGACGCTCTCCGGAGAGCTGTGAGGAGGCACGGCGTCGACGTTGTTATCACTGCATATTGATAAAACCGCCGCCGGAGAGCCTTTTTTCGACTCCCCGGCGGCGGTCTGCCGCTTATTTTCAGAAATCAATTTCAATTCCCATTCCGCGCAGGACGGAAACGGTCTCGGTCATGCGTTCGGTGATCCGCGGCGAGAACACGCGCGTGCGGCGCCCGTCCTCCTCCTCCTGCGGACGCGTCGACGTGTAGTCCGTCGTGTCGATATAGGTGGCATAGAGCTCCAGATCCCCGTTTGAGGTCGGCTGGTAGTCGAACAGCGAATCATTCACGCGCCCCGCCGCCACGTCGCGGAGGATCGCCTCATAGACCGTCTTTACCTCGGCGGCGGTCAGCTCGCGCGAATCCTCGCCAAGATATTTTCCGTCCTCCGACCAGATCGACCTGCTGCAATAGCCGCCTGTAAAACGCAGATCCTGCGACGCGGCACCGGCGTCGTAAGCGTCGCCGTAAGAGCCGTAACCGTCCAGCGTGCGCCTGAGCGCGACGGAGGGCGCGTTGTAGAGCGCAGTCATCGTCGCCGCAGGCGACCGGTTATCGCCCAGCTCATTCGCGTAGAGCGTGAAATTTGAGTAGGAGCGCGAGATGAAGCGACCGTCCTTCAGGATATAGTGAATGGTCAGATAGCCCGAGCTTGAGCCCGGCTCGTCGGATACGCCGCTCCGCGCCGAGACCTGGCGTGCCTTGTCGCCAACGGCGGCCTGATGAAGGTCGGTGACGAGACGCAGCGTTTCCACATCGGAGGATGCGGCGGAAAAGCCCGATCCGTTGCCGCCGTACCATGAAACGTTGGCGGAACCGATGCGGTCGATGGTCGGGACATAGCTCTCAAAGCCTGTGAGGTCAAAGCTCATCCCCACTCCAAGCAGCAGCAGGATGCCAATGAAGACCGCCGCTCCCTTCCAGCCGGAGCGCCAGACGCGGAAGCTCTTTTTAAGCAGCATTTCGGACAGGAAATAGCCGATCAGCCCGGCGGCAGCCATGCACAGCAGGGAACCCGGCAGAGCGTAGTTTGCGCCTGTGCTGGCGAAGTTGGAGAAGATGATGAAATAGAACAGCCGTCCCAGCGCGAGCGCCGCGCAGAAGGCGACGCCGTATTTGAAGATGGGGCGCGCCCAGCCGACGGCGACGGTGGAGCCGGTCTCCTCGCTGCTCCGCCTGCGGTAGACCAGAAGCCCCAGCACGGCGAAGACAATGCCGACCGCGGCGTAAATGAGCAGCCAGTCCAGCCCGCGAAGGAAGATCCTTCCGCTCTCCGCTTTCATAATGATCGCGCCGCTTTCGGTGACCTGCCTTCGGTAATCTGTCGCCGCCTGTACGCCGTTTTGCATCAGCTTGACGATCGGCGAGAGCACGGTGAGCGCGGGCGTCGCGTCGCCCGACCAGCCGTAGAGAAAGCTGCCCGCATAGTCCCGCAGAAGCAACTCCACGCCGACGACAAGAATGTTCAAAATGCCGTAGAACACCGGCGCCGCGAGTATCTGCCCGGTGAACACCATGCAGAGCACGCCGAAGAGGTAGAAAAACAGCGTCGGCAGCGCGAGCGAGAGCAGCATCAGGCACACAATGCGCGCGTCGAACGCGCCGTTGACCGCAAGCGCAACCGCGGCGAGGAGCACCGCGAGAAGCAGCGCCGCGAGCTGCGCGCACAGTCCCGCAAGACAGTGCGTGAGATAGAGCGTATCGCGCCGGGCGGGCAGTGCGTGCAGCCCGTTCGTCGCCCTCGGATTGGTCAGATAGGAGAAAGCCGCCATCGCGAAGAGGATGCCGAAGACAAACGCTGCCCAATAGCCCGCGTTTGCGGCGGTGTTAAGGGTTTCAAACTGCTTGTTCCAGGCGCTCAGGTCACGGTCGTGCAGCTCCGAAAGACGCGAGATCGGAAGCAAAAGCACCCAGAACAGGGCGTAGCCCGCCGTCAGCGGCCAGTAGCGGCGCTGGTCGCTCCAAAAAACGGTCTTGTTAAAGTACGATATCCTTGACGGCATAATCCGCGCCTCCCAACTCATAAATGAATATCTCCTCCAGCGTGAGCGGCACCGCCTCCATAAAGAGCGGGCCGAAGGCGCCGAGGCGCTGCTCGATATCGCTCTGCGCGCCGCGCAGGATGAGCGTGTGTATGCGCCCGACGGCGCTTTGATGCAGCACGGTGAGCTCGGCGGGCAGCTCCGGGAATTCGTTCTTGAAGACGATCTGGATCTTCACCGTGTTGTCCTGAAGCTCGCTCAGGCTGCGCTCAAGCAGCACCTTGCCGCGGTTCATGATGCCCACATGGTCGCAGACGTCCTCCAGCTCGCGCAGATTGTGCGAAGAGACCAGCACCGTCGTGCCGCGCTCGCTCACGTCCTGAAGGATCAGCCCCCAGACCTGGCGGCGCATGACCGGGTCGAGCCCGTCGACCGGCTCGTCGAGGATGAGGCAGTCCGGCATACAGCACATCGCAAGCCAGAACGCGGCCTGCTTTTGCATGCCCTTGCTCATGCGGCGTATCGCCTGCTTTTCGTCAAGCTCGAAGACGTTTTTGAGCTTGTCGTAGCGCTCCGAGCTGAACTGCGGATAAAATCCTTTGTAATAATTTCGCATATCCCGGATGTTCGCCTGCGTAAAATAGTACCAGTCGTCCGGTATGGATGCGACGCGCATTTTCACCGCGGGATTTTCCCAGACGTCCTCGCCGTCTATCCTTGCGCTGCCGGAATCCTGCCGGTACACGCCGGTCAGATGGCGCAGCAGCGTGGTCTTTCCCGCGCCGTTCGGGCCCACGAGACCGTAGATCGCACCCTTGGGCACGTTGACGTTCGCGCCGTCCAGCGCGTGAAAACCGTCAAAGCTCTTGACGAGCTCGCTTACTTCTATCATTCTTCTCCGTCCTCCCTGCAAAGAGATTCGATCTCCGGCTGCGGCACTCCCATAGCGCGCAGCTCGGAGGCGGTTTCACGCAGCCTTTCGCACAGCTCGCGCCGCCGGGCGTTGTCCTCGGCGCGTTCGGCGCAGACCGCGAAGCTGCCCTTTCCCGGCACCGAAGCCGTCCAGCCCTCCGCCTCAAGCTCGTTGTACGCGCGCTGTATGGTGTTGGGATTGATCGCAAGCTGGCTCGCAAGCTGCCTGACGCTCGGAAGCTTTTCCCCGTCGGCTATCGCCCCGCTTATGATGAGCCGCCGCAAGCCGTCCCTGACCTGCTCGTATATCGGTCTTGCGTCGCGGTAATTTAGCGTGATCAAAGTCCGTCCCCCTTTCGTCAACCGTATTAACCGTGTTAGTACAGTTAGGATAGCTTGCAAAAAGTCATTTGTCAAGAGGGTTTCTCAAAGTTGTGGAAGAAATTGGGCAAGATGCATTGTTAAAAACATAACAAACAGCTCTCTATTGACAAATCCGTCAATATTTGCTATTCTGGTTGAGGATTTTTGAACAGGGTGTTCAGTATTTTTGATGAAAATGGAGGAGTGAAAAGTCACATGGAAGCGATCAAAGAAATCAACGGCGCAATAAACGGCTTCGTATGGGGGCCCATAATGCTGGCTTTGCTGGTGGGTACCGGTATCTACCTCAGCATTGCCACCGGGTTCAAGCAGTTCAGCAAATTCGGCTACATGTGGAAGAACACCATCGGCAAGATCTTCCAGAAGTCCGAAGCGGGCAAGGGTGAGATCACCCCGTTCCAGGCGGTTTCGACCGCGCTGGCGTCCACGGTCGGCACGGGCAACATCGCGGGCGTCACGGGCGCTATCGTCCTCGGCGGTCCCGGCGCCGTGTTCTGGATGTGGATATCGGCCATCTTCGGAATGATGACCAAGTTCACCGAGGTAACGCTGGCTGTCAAGTACCGTGAGCGCAACGCTCAGGGCGACTGGGTCGGCGGCCCGATGTACTATATCAAGAACGGTCTCGGCAAGAGCTGGAAGTGGCTGGGCACCGTGTTTGCCATCCTCGGCATGATCTGCGCCTTCGGTATCGGCAACCTGACCCAGATCAACTCGATTGCCGGTTCGGTCAACAAGATGATCGTCGCCTTCAATCCCAACGCGGCGAGCGCATCCTTTACCATCAACCTTGTCACGGGCATTGTCATTGCCGCTTTCTGCGCGGTCGTTCTCATCGGCGGCGTGAAGCGTATCGGCCAGGTCACGGAAAAGCTGGTCCCGTTCATGGCGGCAATCTACATCATCTGCGCGATCATCGTTGTTGTCGTTCACGCCGGTAAGATCCCCTCCGTGTTCGCGTCCATCTTCGCCGGTGCGTTCAATCCCCAGGCGGCTGTCGGCGGCATCGCGGGCTTCACCATTGCCAACGCCATCCGTCGCGGCGTGTCCCGCGGCGTGTTCTCCAACGAGGCCGGTATGGGCTCCGCGCCCATCGCCCATGCGGCGACCTCCGAGAAGGATCCCGTCAAGCAGGGCCTCTACGGTATGTTCGAGGTGTTTATGGACACCATCGTCATCTGCACGCTGACCGCTCTCGTCGTTCTCTGCGGCGCGAATCCCCAGTTCGGCAACGCTGACGTCGCCGGCGCTATGACCACGATCGACGGCTTTGCCTCCGTGTTCGGCGACAAGTTCGGCTCCGCTCTGCTGGCGATCGGCCTGCTGCTGTTTGCCACCTCCACCATCCTCGGCTGGTCGCTCTACGGCGTCCGCTGCGCCAAGTATGTGTTTGGACCCAAGGTCATCCGCCCATATGAGATCATCTTCTGCCTCGTCGTGGTGCTGGGCTCCGTCACCGAGCTCACGCTCGCGTGGGACATCGCGGACACCCTCAACGGTCTTATGGCTATCCCGAACCTTATCGCGGTGCTGCTGCTCAGCCCGGTCGTCTTCAAGCTGGTCAAGGAGCATTTCACCGCACTGAAGAAATAACTCTCGCACAGATAAATGGAGCGGTTTCCGGAACCGCTCCATTTATCTGTATATTTTTTGCGAAATTTCGAGAAATTTTACTTTACATTCGGGAAAAACTGTGGTAACCTAATCGGGCATGTTCCCCGGCTTCGTTTGCGGACAGACCACCTGCTCCCTTACGCAGCCGAGGGAGAATATTTGGAAAGGTGGAAACACAACATGATGCTCAAAGACCAGAAGACCTCCATCATCGAGGCCAACCGTACTCATCCCAACGACACCGGTTCCCCCGAGGTGCAGGTCGCCATTCTCACCGAGCGTATCAATCAGCTCACCGAACATCTCAAGGAGCACCCGCACGACAATCACTCCCGCCGCGGTCTCTACAAGATGATAGGTAAGCGCCGCAGCCTGCTCGACTACCTTATGAAGAAGGACATCGAGCGCTATCGTGCGTTGATCGCCAAGCTCGGAATCCGCAAGTAAAAAAGCAAAAAGGGCAGCGGAGGTTTCCTCCGCCGCCCTTTGCTGATTAAATCCGCAGTTTTTATTGTTTATCTGCCGGGAGCGGAGGCTTTTGTGTTTGAAACTGTGTCCGGGTGCGCCGGGCATACTTTCAAATGCGAAAGCACGCTCCCGAGTACAAAAGAAAAGGAGCAACAAAATGTCAACGATTATCACCAAAAGGCAGTTCCCCAACTACCGCAAGTATGAGCTTGAGGTCGCCGGACGTCCGCTCACGATGGAGGTCGGCAAGCTCGCCGAGCTCGCCAACGCCGCCGTTATGGTCGGCTATGGCGACACGCGCGTGCTGGTGTGCGTCACTGCCGCGCCCCGTCCCCGCGACGGCGTGGATTTCTTCCCCATGTCCGTCGACTTTGAGGAAAAGCTCTACGCCGTGGGCCGCATTCCCGGCAGCTTCAACCGCCGTGAGGGCCGTCCCGGCGAGAAGGGCATCCTTACAAGCCGGGTCATAGACCGTCCCATCCGCCCGCTCTTCCCCTATGACTTCCGCAACGACGTGAGCATCATGGCGACCGTCATGAGCGTCGACAACGATTGCTCGCCCGAGATCGCCGCGCTCATCGGCGCCTCCGCCGCGCTCGCCATCTCCGACATCCCGTGGAACGGGCCTGTGGGCGCGCTGAAGGTCGGCCTTGTGGACGGCGAGCTGGTGCTCAATCCCAACGCCGAGCAGCGCAAGGTCTCCGACCTTGACGTTACCGTCGTCTCCACCGGCAAGAAGGTCGTCATGATCGAGGCCGGCGCGAACGAGATCCCCAACGACGTTATGCTCGCCGCCATCAAGCTCGCTCACGAGGAAAACCAGAAGCAGGTGCAGCTGATCGACCGTATGGTTGCCGAGATCGGCAAGCCCAAGTTTGAGTATCCCCACGCCGATTTCGACCAGGAGCTTTTCGACAAGATCTGCGCCGATTTCATGGACGAGGCGAAGGCGGCCATGGACACCGACGACAAGAACGTCCGCGAGAGCCGCTGGAATGAGATGATCGAGCACTGGCACGAGAAGTATCTTGCCGAGCACGAGAACATGGACCAGTACCTCGAGGAGATCACCTACAAGCTGCAGAAGAAGATCGTCAAGGCGTGGCTTTTGGAGGGCCACCGCGTCGACGGTCGCCAGAAGAACGAGATCCGCCCGCTTTCCGCCGAGGTCGGCGTTCTGCCGCGCGTCCATGGCTCGGGCCTCTTCACCCGCGGACAGACGCAGGTGCTTTCCGTCTGCACGCTGGACACGCTCTCCGCCAACCAGAAGCTCGACACCATCTGGGAGGAGACCGAGAAGCGTTATATCCACCACTACAACTTCCCCAGCTACTCCGTCGGCGAGGCGAAGCCCGCCCGCAGCCCCGGACGCCGCGAGATCGGCCACGGCGCTCTTGCCGAGCGCGCGCTGCTGCCGGTCATTCCCTCCGAGGAGGAGTTCCCCTATGCCATCCGCGTCGTCAGCGAGGTCGTTTCCTCCAACGGCTCGACCTCTCAGGGCTCCGTCTGCGGCTCCACGCTCGCGCTGATGGACGCCGGCGTGCCCATCAAGGCGCCCGTCGCCGGCATATCCTGCGGCCTTATCCAGGACGGGGACGATTTCACGACCTTTATCGACATTCAGGGCGTTGAGGACTTCCACGGCGAGATGGACTTCAAGGTCGCCGGCACGAAGAAGGGCATCACCGCCATCCAGATGGATCTCAAGAACGACGGTCTTACGATGGCGATCATCGAGAACGCGCTTGACATCACCTATGACGCACGCTGCCAGATCCTCGATCAGGTCATGCTGCCGGTCATCGCCGAGCCGCGTCCCGAGGTCAGTCCCTATGCGCCCAAGATGATCACCATGCACATCGATCCCGAGCGCATCCGCGAGGTCATCGGCAAGGGCGGCAGCGTCATCCAGAAGATCGTCGCCGATACCGGCGCGAAGATCGACATCGAGGACGACGGTACCATCCGCATCGCCAGCCCCGACGCCGCCTCCTGCGACGCCGCCAAGAAGTGCATCGA
>JAFZQQ010000435.1 GCA_017620315.1 Oscillospiraceae bacterium
AGATGATCTTTCAGGATCCCCTCAGCTCGCTGAACCCGGCCTATACCGTGGGCTGGATACTGGAAGAGCCGCTGCGCATCTACGGCAAGTACGACGCGCCGGAGCGCAAACGCCGCGTCGCGGAGATCGTTTAACTCGTCGGGCTGCCCGCCGACTGCGTTGAGCGCAGGCCGCGCGAGCTCTCCGGCGGCCAGCGCCAGCGCGTCAGCATCGGCGTCGCGCTCATACAGAAGCCCAGCCTGATCATTGCCGACGAGCCCGTAAGCGCGCTGGATGTGACCATACAGCGCCAAATACTTGAGCTGATGCGTTCTCTGCGCGATGAATACAGGCTTTCGTTCCTTTTCATCTCCCACGACCTCAACGTCGTCTATCAGCTCTGCGACCGCGTGATGGTCATGAAGCAGGGACGTATCATCGAGCAGAACACGGTTTCCGAGCTCTTTGCGCACCCCAGGGAGGAATACACCCGCACGCTGCTCGCTGCGGCCGACTGATAAAGGAGGACTTCGCCGTGCGTGGATTTATGCGCTGCTTTAAGGCTCTGCACATATGGCTTCTTGTCAACGCCGCGGCGCTTGTTCTTTTTGTGGTTTTCAGAGGCCATCGCGCGGTTATGAGCGCGGTCTCATCCCGCTTTTCCATGCCTCTGGAGCGCGCGCTGGGGAGGGTGTGGTCGTTCGTGCCGGTCTCGGTCGCGGAGCTTTGCTACATCCTCGCGGGGCTCGGGCTCATAGTTTATCTTATTATGAGCATCGTGCGCGTGTGCCGCGCGGAATACCGCGCGGAGGAGCTGTACCGCCGCTTTATGATCCTCGTCAACGCCGTTTTGAGTCTCTGCGCGGCGTTCTGCCTGCTCTGGGGCGTCAATTATTACGCCGACGACTTCTGCGACATGAGCGGGCTCTACCCGCAGGATATCTCGCGTGAGGAGCTCGCCGCGGTCACGCGTTATTTCGCCGAGCAGACCTCTCTTTGCGCCGGGAACGTCGAGAGAAGCGCAAACGGAGTCTACGCGGTCTCACGCCGCTCAAGCCTTGCGCTCGCTCCTTCGCTCTACAGCGCGCTTTACGACGAGTTCCCCTTTCTCAACGTCGGCGCGGATCCCGTTCCAAAGACATTCTTTTTCTCCCGCGTCGTGAGCGCGATGGGCTTCACCGGGCTCTATTTCCCGTTCACCGGCGAGTCGAATCTTAACGACGACTTCCCTGCCGCCACCTTCCCCGCGACGATCGCGCATGAGCTGGCGCACCGGCGGGGCATAGCCTCAGAGCAGCAATGCAACTTTCTCGCCGTGCTGGCCTCCGTCCGCTCGGACGACGCCGCGTACCGCTATTCCGGTTGGCTTTTGGGCTATATCCACCTCTCCAACGCGCTCTACGCCGCCGACCGCGACGCCTGGCGGGAGATACGGCTTTCGCTCTCCCCGCTCGTCGAGGCCGATCTTCTTGCCGCAAATGATTACTGGGCGCAGTACGAGGGCCCGGTAAGCGAGGCAAGCGAAAAGGCATACGATTCCATGCTCCGCAGCTACGGCGAGGAGCTCGGTATGCAGAGCTACGGCGCCGTGGTCGATCTTCTTGTGCTCTACTACCGCGAAGCCGCGGCTTATGCGCAATAGAGCGGAACTTTTTTGTCCGCCGCGCGTCCAAAACAACAAAGCAATTCTGAAGTAAGGGAAAAGATGCAGTGAGTAATCAAGCAAAAAGCAATATGACTCAGGCGGAGCGGCTTTGCCGGACGCTTGTTGTGCTGATGATGACGGTCGCGTCGCTTTGGGGCGTTTGGCAGATACTTGTGCCCAAGCCCGCCATAGCCGACACCTCTCCCGTCGTACCCGTGAGCGGCGGCGGTACGGTCTCACGGCCCGTTCGGACGCCGGTGCTGCCGGCGGCAGACTCCAACACCGACGGCGGAGAGCTGCCGGAGCCCGACCTCTATGAACGCCGCGCAGACTGCTGGACCTTTCTGCTCGTTGGCATGGACAAGGGCGGCGGCAACACCGACAGCCTGATGCTCGTCACCTACGACGTGGCGAATCAGAAGGTCAGCGTCGGCTCGATCGCGCGTGATACGCGCGTGGACGTCGGCCGCAGCCTGAAAAAAATAAACGCCGCCTACGCCTTCGGCGGCATGGACGAGCTTTTGCGCGAGGTCACGCTGACCTTCGGCGTGCCCGTGGATTATTACTTCCGCGTGAATCTTTACGGCTTTGTGCGCCTTGTGAACGCGGTGGGCGGCGTAGACTTCAGCGTGCCCTGCAACATGGACTACGACGACCCCGAGCAGGATCTCGAAATACACTATTCGCGCGGCATGCAGCATCTCAACGGCCAGCAGGCGCTGGAGGTCTGCCGCTTCCGGCAAAACAACGACGGCACCGGCTACGGCGACGAGGGCAGGCAGAAAACGCAGCGCGCCGTGCTGACGTTGGTGATGAAAAAGGCGCTTTCCAAGCCCGACAAGATCAGCGAGTACGCCTCCATAGCCTCCGACAATCTCGATACCAATCTTCCCCTCGGCAACCTCGTCTGGTTCGCCACCAAGGCGCTATCCTTCAACACCGACGACCTGACGGCAATATCGATGCCCTGCGAGTGGAAGAATCCCTATATGTACCTCGACCCCGAAGCGACCCTCGAGGCGGTGAACGAGTATTTCAACCCCTACACCACGCCGCGCACATCGGACATGCTGGATATCATAACAAGATAAAAAACAACTGCCGCAGAGTGATATGCTCCCTCTATAGGAGACAGTGAAAAACAAAACTGTCACCTATAGTG
>JAFZQQ010000436.1 GCA_017620315.1 Oscillospiraceae bacterium
CGAACGAGGCGAGCGGTATTCTTGACCACGTATTTGTCGCCGCCTCATCCGCGCTTGCGCTTCCGGGGGCGCGTGTACAGCTTCGCGCCGCGGCAGTTGACTCCGCGTTTCTTCCCATGGACGTTCCGGGCGGAGTCGCCCTCAGCGCCGACGCGGGCAGCATAGACGAAAACTGCGTTCTGACGCTTCCGCGTGCTCCCGGGATCGCGACCGTCACGGCGAGCTTCGGCGGGGCGTACGCGCAGACTGCCGTCGAGAGCGCCATGCCTGATACGATAGTCGTCAAGCGCGGCGCAAAGACCGTAAAGGCGCTTACCCTTTCGCCTGGGGAAATAGCGTCCCTGAACGCACAGGGAATTGTAAACCATATTACGTTGACGGGTGACAATGACTGCTTCGACTGGTCGTTCACGGGAGAAGGCGTTGCGTTCATACCGGAGGAGCATACGCTTTACGCCGGGACCGAGGCCGGCTTCGGCACGCTGACGGTTTCCGCCGGTGAAAAGAGCGTGGACATTCCCATTACGGTCGCGCCTCGCCCCTTCAGGACGCTTGCGGACTTTGAAACGCCCTTTGAGCGGACGGAGACCGCTGACGACGAAAACGGAAGCGGCGAAAGGCTTGTGCTTTCACACGCGTCGGACTCCGGGCATGTCAGGTTCGGAAGGGGATCGGCCCGGCTGGACTACAGCCTGCCGGGCGGACTTTCCGCCGAGCTTCCGCTGAGCTTCAAGCTGACCTCCGGCTATGACCGTGTGGAGCTGTGGGTATTGGGCGACGGAGGAGGGACCGTGCTTGCGCTGGACACCGACGCCGGCCCGACGGAGCCCATCCCGCTGGACTTTGGCGGATGGATCCCGCTGAGCTTTGACCTGCCCGCGGGCGCAGGAGCCTTGACGGGACTGCTGCTTGGCTCGGACGCGGAGGCCTCCGGCACGCTCTGGCTGGATCAGATGGTGCTTGCCTATGGGGAGCTGAGCGACGGCTTTGCGCCTGACGTCACGCTCTCGCTCGACGCTGAGGGCGGAACGCTTTACGGCTGGGCGTTTGACTCGCTTAACGGCGCGCTGCTGCCGGTGCTGCGCCTTACGCTGGACGGAGAGCCGCTTGACTTTGACCGCGACGAGCGCACCGGCGAGCTGACGGCGGCGATGCCGGAGGCGGACGGGCTTGCCCATCATGCCGCGCTTACGGCGGGCGACGCCTGCGGCAACCTTGCCCGCGCGAGCATCGTTATTCCGGCGTCGCCGGACGCGGAGCCCGCGTTCCCCGACGCCGCGGGGCACTGGGCGGCGGGCGCGATAGGATATCTTAAACGGACAGGGGTTTCCAATGGCAGCGACGGGCTGTTTAAGCCGGACGACAACATTTTGCGTCAGGAGTTTGCGGTCATGCTTTACCGCTATCTCGCCCCAGAGGGCGATTTCAGCGGAGTGGAGCTGCCCTTTGCCGACGCCGGGGACATTGCCCCGTGGGCGCTGGACGCCGCGCGGGCTATGTACGCGTTGGGCGTCATCGGCGGCGCAAAGGACTTGAGCGGGAAGCTCTGTTTCTACCCGAACTCGGGGATCACGCGGCAGGAGGCGGTCACGATGCTCGGACGCCTTACGGAGAAGGGCTATGACATACCGGAGCTTTGCTATGCCGACAGCGCGGAGATACAAAGCTGGGCGGCGGAGCATGTCGCGCTTCTTACCTCGCTTGGCGTGCTTGAGGAGTTCACGGACGAGCTGTTCCTGCCGGCGCAGCCGCTGACCCGCGCCGAAATGGCGTCGATGCTGCTGAGGCTGAGATAACGGAATCATAACCACCGGTGAACTGGTGGTTATGATTGTTTAATAATCATGTGTAATCGGCTGCACAACTACCATAACTATAGGTTTTACTGATGAATTGTCAACAGCTAAGGCTGAGTCTCGATCAAAGAATAGCGTTAAACGAAACAAACACCGCCATATTTTTTTGTTGCATACGCACAGAAATCCCGCTATAATATAACTATAATGACCAAGGGGGGCTTATGCCTGTGTCCAAATACACCCCGGAGGACGTCGTGCGCATCGTGCGCGAGAAGAACGTCCACTTTATTCGCATGCAGTTTGCCGATATTTTCGGCCAGTTGAAGAATGTTACCCTGCCCGCCTCGCAGACAGAAAAGGCGGTAAAGGGCGAGATCATGTTCGACGGGAGCTCGATCGAGGGCTATACCCGCATTGAGGAGTCCGACCAGTACCTTCGCCCCGATCTCGACACCTTTGTCGTGATCCCATGGGATCAGGAGGCGGGCGTTTCCGCGCGTATGATCTGCGACGTCTGCAACCCGGACGGCAGCCCCTTTTCCGGCGACCCGCGCGGCGTACTGCACCGCGTTCTGCGCGAGGCGACAGAGCTGGGCTATACCTTCAACGTCGGGCCGGAGTGCGAGTTCTTTCTCTTCAAGACAGACGCCGAGGGCAAGCCCACGACCCGCACCAACGACGAGGTGGGCTATTTCGACCAGGGCCCGCTGGACACGGCGGCGCTGACAAGACAGAAGATATGCCTCACGCTTGAGCAGATGGGCTTTGAGATCGAGGCGTCGCACCATGAAAACGCCGCGGGACAGCATGAGATCGACTTCAAATATGCCGACGCGCTGTCCGCCGCCGACAACATCATGACCTTCAAGCTCGCGGTGAAGACGCTTGCGCAGAAGGATGGGCTGCACGCGACCTTTATGCCGAAGCCGCTCTTTGGGGTCGCGGGGAACGGCATGCACATCAATATGTCGCTGTTCGCCGGAGGCAAAAACGCCTTTTACGACGAAAACGACCCGCGCGGGCTGTCCGAGGTTGCCTATCAGTTCATCGCGGGCGTTCTTTCCCACGTCCCGGCGCTGTGCGCGCTGACGAATCCGCTGGTGAATTCCTACAAGCGGCTTGTGCCCGGCTATGAGGCGCCCTGCTA
>JAFZQQ010000437.1 GCA_017620315.1 Oscillospiraceae bacterium
CCTTGTAACCGAGCAGCGCGCGCACCGCCTTGCCGTTGTAACTGTTGGAGTAGTAAACTGCCATAAAGCAGCCGACGATCAGCAGCGTCCACGCAAGCAGATGAAAGCGCTCGCCCTTCTCCCGCAGGCCGACGAACAGGCACGCGCCCGCCGCCGGGTAGAGGCAGTAGGAGAAATACGAGCCATATGTGGCGAAGAATGCGCCGAGCTCCGTCTTGTTGGCAAGCGCTTCGTTGATGCTGAAATCGCAGACGGAACCGATCACAATGCCAAGCACGCAGACGGCAGTTACCGCCCAGAAGCAGGATTTGGGCACTGCCATAACCGTTTTGTTGTTCATGATGTACCTCACTCCAGACGAAAGAAAGTCAAAGCTGCCGCATGAATCACGCGACAGCTTTGAAAAATTGGCGATATTAGCCCTGATTCTGCTTCTTGACGTTGTTGGCGCACCACATCATCAGCGCGGAGCCAATCAGGCTGAACAGGCAGGACGTATCGAACTTGCCGCCGGCAATGCTCATGATAGCGTCGAGCACACTGATAACCAGAGAGATGGCGGCGAGGATGAAGACGGGGCCGATCTTGCTGGCGTCTTTTGCCGCGCGCATACCGAGAACACCGGTGATGATGCTGGCGATGCTCGCGATCGCCACAAGGATCATTGCAATGCCGAAGCCGGCCGCGTCCGTCGCAGCAACATCCGCGCCGGTTCCGCCGCCCGCGACGATGAAGCCGCCGGTGGCGCCGAGAATACCGACGATCAGCCCGATCGCGCCAAAAACGATGTCGAGAATGCTGATGACCTTAATGTACTTCTGTGAATTGCTCATAGTGTTTTCTCCTTCCCGTTTCGCACTTTCATGCAAGTGCTCTGATATTTTGAATTATAACAGGGCGAGCGTTCGCTATGCGTGAATAAATACCTCTTTTCAAGCCTGCTTTTTGCTTTATTCACAAAAAGTTTACAATTATGGTATGTGGAAATGCTGCGCAGTTCACACATAGGGCACGCTTCGTATGGTAAACTGCAAAAAAGATATCAAAGCGCGGAGGTTTCGAAATGGTCGGCTTGCATGCATCACATTTCAGGCGGGTCTATGTCGGGCTGCTGCTCGGTCTCGTCCTGCTGTTTCTCATGCCCGCCGTGATCGCGGCGCTGCTTGCCGCGGTCGTAAGCCAGCTCCGTACCGCCGGTATCGACATGGACGCCGTCCGCACCGTACCGAAGCTGCTCGCCGCGCCCGTCCTCGCCGTGCGGGCGATGTACGCCGCCCTCATGCTGCAATACTGCCTCGCCGCGCTCTGCGCACTGCTTGTTGTCAGCGGGCTTGGCGAGCTGGAATCCGCCTCACGGGAGTTGAGCCGTGCAAAGCGTTGGTTCGTACTGCTGATGGTGGCAAACGGCGTTGCCATGCTTGCCCACATTTCCGACCTTATGCTGCCGGACGACACGTCCGTGTCCCTCGGCGGGGCCGTCTACTTTGCGACGCTTCTTTTGCTGCTCGTCTTTCAGGCTCTTGCCCTGCGCGCGCTGGAGCGCGGGTATGCCGAGGTGCTGAGGAGCGTTGGAGCGCCTGAGCAATCGCGGCGCGCGCGATCACTCTCCCGCAGCATCGCTGCTGCGGTTGCGCTGCTGGGGCTTGCTGTCGTCGCCGTGTTCTGCTATTCCGCGTTCGCGCTGCCGAGGTGGACGAAAGGATATATCCTTGGCGGCGCGGTCGGCGCGTTCCTCTTTTATCTGGTGTGCCGCATACAGGTCGTATGCGGCGTGCGTACCGCCGCGCGACAGATCGCGGCGCTTTCGGAGTAGGTGACGGGATGGACGGCAATATGATCTGTAATACCGTTCTGGACGGCTGCGGCATTCTGCTTCTTCTGCTGCTTCTGCCGCTGTATTTTGGCAAGAGCAGTGGCAGCAGGCTTGGCCGCCGCAAGCGGGACCTGCTGCTTTACGCGGCGCTGCTGCACTTTTTTGTGCTGCTCCTTCAGCTCGCGGGCGCGGTCAGCGTTCTCGCTCTTTCACATACGGACGCGGTCGGCATTTTTACCGGCGCCGCGCTTCTGCCGGCACTGATCTCCGCGGTGCTGCTGGCGCTGTGCGTCTTTTGCGATGAAAACGGCGTCATACGCTTTTCCAAAAAAGGCGGCGACATTCCCGTCACGCAGATCGCTTGCACCGTGCTGCCGCCGGTCGCCGCGCTCTGTCTTCGGATCGTGTTTCCGAGCCTCCGAGGTTTGGGACTTGCGTGGTCGGTCGCCCTGCAACTCAACCAAACCGTCATCCAAATCGAAAACGAGAAGCATTTTGAGGCGGAGGAGCAACGTCTTGACCGTGATCAGGCGCTGCTGATGACGGTTCAGATGCAGCCGCACTTTATCTTCAACACCCTGTCCTCCATCGAAACACTGTGCCAGACCGATGCCGCCGCAGCGACAGAGGCCATTGAAAACCTGTCCGGGTATCTTCGCGGCAACATTGACGCGCTGACCTCGGAGGCGCTGATCCCATTTAACGACGAGCTGCGCCACATCCACCAGTATGTTGCCCTTGAGCTTGCCGATCCCGCTCGCCGGTTTCAGTTCGATTATGAGCTCGATGTGCGCGATTTTGCGCTGCCGGCCCTAACCGTCCAGCCCATCGTGGAGAACGCGGTCAAGCACGGCGCGCTGTCGCATCGGGACGGTACGGGGCGCGTGCTGCTCTCCACGGAAGCCTTCGGCGAATACATCCGAATCACTGTGACCGACAACGGCACGGGCGTCGAGGGCCTGACGGACGCGCAGCGGAAAAAGCGCGGCATCGGCATTGAAAACACGCGGAAACGCCTTGCTGCCCTATGCGGCGGAGACCTCCAAATTTCCGCCGGCGCGACTGGCACCAAGGCGGTCATTCTGATCCCCAAACGCGGAGGCTGAGAAAATGTATACGCTTACCGTTGACGACCGCGAGCTGGTCGTAACGCAGATGCTCGGCATCCTGCGCAAGCTCGATCCCGAAGGGACGCATCTCGGCGCGACCACGGGCGCGGACGCGCTTCGTCTCGCGAACGAATCGCCGCTGGACGCGGCGTTTCTGGACGTGGAGATGCCCGGCGACATGGACGGGCTTTCGCTCGGCCGCCAACTCAGGGCGCGTTATCCGAGGCTGAATATCGTCTTTATCACCGGGCATCGTGAGTACGCGATGAACGCCTTTGAGCTGGACGCGAGCGGGTATCTGCTCAAGCCGCTGACGCAGGAAGCGGTGGCGCATCAGCTCTCTGTGCTGCGCTTTCGCTTCGATTCGCAGTGGACGGGGCGGATCGAGATACGCTGCTTTGGCACATTTGAGGCGTTTTGCAACGGCGTGCCGCTGGACTTCTCCTATTCCAAAAGCAAGGAATTGCTCGCCTGCCTGATCGACCAAAACGGCGCGCTTTGCTCAAACGATACGCTCATCGGCCATCTGTGGCCGGACGAGTCTGCCAATCAATACACAAAGGCGCGTCTCCGCAAGTGCGTCAAGGACCTCAAGGACGTGTTTGCCGCGGCGGGCGCGGCAGATGCGATCCTGCATCAGGAGCGCGTCGGCATCGGCTTGGACGTCTCCCGGCTGGATTGCGACTACTACCGCTATTTGCAGGGCGATCCCATGGCGGTGCATCAGTTCAACGGCAAGTACATGACGCAGTACGCCTTTGCCGAGGAGACCCGCGCCTCGCTCCTGCGCGAGCAGTCGGAGCGGGACGGCAGGTGAAAGCGGCACGCGTTTTGGCACGATACCGATTGCATCACAATAGCGGGAGGCCTAAAAATGAGCATCTTTGCTGATAACACGCTCTTGATCAACGCCTGCGTTCGCCCGGAATCGAGGACAATGCGGCTGGCGCAGCGCGTGCTCGAACACTTGGGCGGGAAGGCGACGGAACTGGATTTGCAGCGCGAAGGACTGCGACCGCTGACCGCCGAAACGCTGCGCGAACGGGATAACATTCTACTGCGCGGCGCGCTGGATGATCCCATGCTTTGCTACGCGCGGCAGTTTGCCGCGGCAGAACAGATCGTAGTGGCGGCGCCCTACTGGGATCTAAGCTTCCCTGCAGCGGTCAAAACATATTTTGAGCATGTCAATGTGAACCGCGTCACGTTTTCTTACGGCGAAGACGGACGCCCCGTCAGCCATTGCCACGCGAAACGACTTTATTATGTGGTGACCGCGGGCGGCCCCATTCTCCCTCCCAACCACGGTTACGCCTATGTGAAGAGCTCGGCCGAAACATTTTACGGCATTCCAGAGATTGAGTGCTTTTCCGCCGAGCTGCTGGACGTCATGGGTATGGACGTTTCGGAGATCCTCGGTAACGCTGAGGCGTGGATCGACAAATACTTTGCGCGATAAGACATACGCCATACTTCAAACGCCCGCTTTCCGCCTGCCCCGGTCCAAAATCTGCCCCGTACATCCGTCTCCCTGAATCCTTCGTCGGCAAGGGGCAGTTTTTCGTGCTCATCGCAAAGGGCAAGTCCATGATCGACGCTGACGTGCATCCCGGCGATTATGTGGTCGTTCGCCAGCAGCAGACGGCGAACGACGGCGATCTGGTCGTCGCACTCTATGACGAGGGACTGAGCAACCTCAAGAAGCTCGCGCACAGGCGTGGCCGCGCCGTCCTCCAGTCCTGTAATGCAGACAAGAAAAAGTATCCCGACATCTCAGTGAGCGAACTGAACATCCAGGGGGTGGCGGTCGGTGTTATGCATAAGTTCATCGAGAGCGAGTGAGGATGCCGGGTTCGTTTTGCTCAAAAGCAGCGAGTGCATCATCCTCAATTCTCGCCAAACGAGGGAACGGCATCCCTCCCTGCGATGTCCGGCCTGCAAGAAGATCCTCGGCGCGTTCGATACGCCGCGCGATAAAAACTGCACGCTGGTGTACGACGCGGACGATCCGCGGATGAAAGATTTCCCCAACAGTCATCTTCGCAAGTGTCCCCGGTGCCATCGTACCATCGCCATCGCCGTGCTGGAGGACAGGACGGAAGAATTGTTCCGACAATCGGAGGAGCGGCGTGCCGTGTAAAACTGAATTAGAAACGTCGACGAGGCCGACCGTCCTCCCATCGGTGAATATGGGAAACAAAGGGCAGGTACCAAATTTGCAGCGTCACGATCCCGCATACGAGAGAGCTCTCGCGTGCAGCTTTGTGGTGTTGCTGATTGGTATCTGCCCTCTCTTCTTCAACGGGCGGCGCCATCAAAGCATTTGGAATATTTTACAGGAGGAGACATGAAAAACAAGCCAAACATCATTCGGATGAGCGACGTGCAGGCGGAGAGCGCGAAGTGGCTGTGGGAGCCGTACATCCCGCTCGGCAAGACGACCATCATCCACGGCGATCCCGGCGAGGGCAAAACGCATCTGGCGCTCGCGCTCATCGCGGCGCTCACCCGCGGCGATCCTCTGCCTATGTGCAGCGAAGCGGCTCCACCGATGAACGTCATCTACCAGACAGCCGAAGACGGTCTCCGCGACACGATCAAGCCACGGCTCGAAGCAAGCGAGGCGGACTGCTCCCGCGTGTTCACCATTGACGACGGCAACCGCCGCCTTACTCTTCTCGACGAGCGCATTGAGTCCGCGATACGGGAAACCAACGCACGGCTCATTGTCCTCGATCCGCTGCAGGCTTTCGTCGGCGGCAAGACGGATATGAACCGTGCAAACGAAGTGCGTCCTCTGATGAAAAAGCTCGGAGACATGGCGCAGCGTA
>JAFZQQ010000033.1 GCA_017620315.1 Oscillospiraceae bacterium
ATCTCCGGCGCGTAGGCGAGATAGGTGATGCGCGCTTCGATGATCTCAAGTCCGGCCTCGGAGACCTTTGACTGTATTTCATCGCGGATGCGCTGAGCCACGACCTCGCTTGAACCGCGCAGGCTGCCCTCGTCCGCAACGCCGTCGCCGGTGGTGTCGACGTTCTGGGCTACGTCATAGGGATAGATGCGCACTATGTTGCGAAGCGCGCTGTCGCACTGGAGAGAGAGGTATTCCTTGTAGTTGTCAACGTTGAAAACCGCCTTTGCCGTGTCAACCACGCGCCACATAACGGCGATGCCTATCTCGACAGGGTTTCCGAGACAGTCGTTTACCTTCTGGCGTGAGTTGTTCAGCGTCATGATCTTGAGCGATACCTTTTTGTTGGAGAACTCAAGCTGCTGCGTCTGCCCCGTCGCGGACGAGATGACCGCGGTCAGCGTGCTGCCCTTTCCGCTGTCCACATCGCCGCTTTGGTTGAGCCTTGTCTTTGCCGCGGGGTTGACGGATGAGCAGAAGGGGTTGACAAAGTAAAACCCCTCACCCTTGAGCGTGCCGATATATTTGCCGAACAGCGTCAACACCAGCGCCTCCTGAGGCTTGAGGACCTTGAGACCGAGAAACAGGAACCAGCCGGCAAGCAGCCACAGTGCGCACAGGACGATAACAATGGTCGAAAGCCGCCCGAACGCCCCGCCGGACGCGAGGATCAGCAGCGGCACCGAGGCTATGTAGAGCGCGATGGTCAGCAACATGATAAGCATACCGTTTTTCTTGTTGGAAAGGATCTTTTCTTCCATGGGTTGCACCTCCATTTATTTGATATTAAAATGATATCATCATAATACCAAATTGTCAAGGGCAGCTTCCATAATAAGTTTTGATTATGAATTTCTTGGAGATATTGCACAAAACTTTAGTGCATATTGCGTCAAAAATGAAAAGTGTGCGCAAGAAATAGTCGCAATTTGTTGTAAGAATATGGCAAAATGACGGGTTGTGATTTACATAACGAAAAAAACGCAACTTGACAAAAATGAATAGCTGCGTTATACTGCGGGAAAATTCCGAAAAGTTACAAATTGTAACCTGCGATTACAGCACTGTAACCTTTCGGACAAACGCGCGATAAGCGCAGAAAAAGGGAGCATATATAATAATGATAGAAGAAAAACATGAAGGGATCCGCTTTTTGAAACGGCGATGCTGGCAGGCGTTGTTTGTGATCATGTTTGCGGGCGCCGTCCTGATTCAGGCGGTTCCCGGGGCGAGCGCCAGCGCGCTGTATCTCCTTACCGACGGCATTTCCACTGTGGTAACCAACGGGAGCGGCCGCATCGAGGCGGGGCGTATCCTGGTTACGGGCAGCGGTGAGGACGCGGGCGATATCGTGCTTGAGGCAGACAGGAAGATCGTCATCCGCCACGGAGCAACGGTGCTTTACGCCACCAGCCGCGAGAACGAGAGCGTCAGTGAGCTGCTGCGCCGCGAGAGCGTGAACATCGGCGAGCTTGAAATGGTTCGCGTGGACGTCTCCGGCGAGGACATCTTCATCGAGATCGCCTCGAACTTCACCTACTACGAGATCGCGCAGGAGAGCGCGGATTACACGACGGTCTATACCCCGGATTACACGCTTCCGCGCGGCGAGACGCGCGTTATCACGCCCGGAGTTCCGGGTACAAGGGAAGTGACCTATGAGGTCGTCTATGCCGACGGCGAGTTCGTATCCCGTCAGGCTGTTGCCGAGGGTGAGAGCAACGCCGTTCCCGAGGTCGTCGGCGTCGGTACTCTCGTCAAGGAGGCGCGCGAGGGCGACACGATTGATCAGGTCATCCGCAATGAGGACGGCAGCGGCTATCTCATTCTCAAGTCCGGAGATTCCCTGCACTTCACGCACACTATGGACGTCAAGTGCACCGCCTACACCACCGGCTATGACGGAGTGGGCACGATCACCTATACCGGCACCACGGTCCACGTGGGCGTCGTCGCAGTCGACAAGTCGGTCATCCCTCTGGGCTCGAAGATGTTCATCACCACCGCCGCGGGCGATATCACCTACGGCATGGGAAGCGCGGAGGATACGGGCGTGCGCGGCAAGGTCGTCGACCTCTTTATGAACACCTATGACGAGTGCATCCAGTTCGGGCGCCGCAGCAGCATACTTTATTTCCTTGACGATTAACGAAAGAACAAGACCGCCGTTCCGGTGAATCTGGAAACGGCGGTCATTTTTTGTCCTTTTGAAGCAGCGTTGACAGGCCCGCGAGCAACAGAAATACGCCGAAGGGCTTTCGCAGAACGCTCGTGTCGAGCGACGCCGCGGCAAGCGCGGCAAGCAGCGCGCAGACCGTTCCCGCGGGGATAGCGGCCTTGATCGCTCCGGCGTCGAGATAGCCGTTTTGCCGGTGAGCGCGCAGGGATATGAGCGCGGTGGGGAGGAAGTATAAAAGGTTGATACCCTGAGCCTCCGCCTGCTCCACACCGAGAAACAGGGTCATGCAAAGCAGCAGAAGCGTTCCGCCGCCGACGCCCCAGGCAGACAGCACTCCGGTCGCCGCGCCGCAGAGAAAGGGAAGAAGCAGCTTCATATCATTCAAACAGATAACGGTATGCCCCGTAGAGCATGAAAACGGCGAACACGCGCCGCAGCCAGATATTCGGCACATTGCGGAAAAGCTTTCCGCCGATGACGCCGCCCAGCGTGCCGCCCGCGAGATAGGGCAGCGCATGGACGAGGGGGAAGTCCGTGCGAAGCAGGTAAACGGCTGCGGACGCCGCGCACAGCGGAAGCACGACGGCGACACAGGTCGCGAAAGCGGCCTTTTCCTCCATGCCTGTCCATCGGTGCAGAAGGAACAGAAGGGGCATGCCTCCGCCGCCGCCGAAAAGCCCGTTCACAACGCCCGCCGCCGCGCCGGCGACGCCATATCGAAAAGCATCGCCGCGCGAGGGCGGCGATGCTTTTGCGCTGCGCGCGTCAGGAGAGCTTTTCAAAGCTCTGGCAGTCGGTGCACTGATCCATGGAGGGGTTCGTCTCGTGGGTGCCGACGCGGATGGAGTTCAGCCCGCAGTATTGCGAGCTCTCACAGTGGTGGGCGCAGGTGTCTACGCTGCAGTGGATAGAGGTATTGGGCGTGCACGCCCCGCCGCGCTTGGTATGATCGGTCATGTTGGAGTCCTCCGTAAAAAAGATTTGGCGTTTGCCGAGCATAGTATGCGCGCAAACGCCAAAATCATACATGGCCAAACGTATATGTTCTGCCCTTTTTTATTTTTTCCAGATGCTTGGGAACAGCAGCACCAGCAGCGGCATGATCTCAAGGCGGCCGAGCAGCATGGTGAACGTCAGCGTCACCTTGCTCAGCGCGGAGAGGAATGCGAAGTTGCAGGTGGGGCCGATCAGCGCGAAGCCGGGGCCGACGTTCGATATCGTCGTCAGCGCCGCGGACAGCGAGGTCTCCAGACCGCCGCCGTCGAGAGAGACGACGGCGGCGCAAAGGCAGGTAATGACGACATAGACACCGAAGAACACCGCTACCGAGGGCCCCGGTC
>JAFZQQ010000034.1 GCA_017620315.1 Oscillospiraceae bacterium
TCTGCGGTGGCGCAGGAGCGGGATCTGCTCCCTGACGCGCTCCGTCTCCGCGAGGTCGATATCGACCGTTTGGAAGCCCTCCGCGGCGTCCAGCTGCGTGAGCGTCCTTCCCCATGGGTCGACGGCAATACTGTGCCCCCAGGACTGATACGCCGCGCCGTCAACACGCGCCGGGGCTGTCCCGAAGGCAAAGACCTGGTTGAACATCGCCTGAGCGCGGAACATAAGCTCCCAGTGCATCGGCCCGGTGGTCATATTGAATGCCGCCGGGACAAGGATGAGCTTTGCGCCGCGCAGCGCCATCGTCCGCCCCAGCTCGGGAAAGCGGAAATCGTAGCACACGCACAGCCCCATTTTACCGAATCCGGTGTCGAATACCGTCACCCTGTCGCCCGCGCTGAGCGTTTCGGACTCGCGGAACGAAATGCCGCCCTTCACGTCGACGTCAAAGAGATGCGCCTTGCGGTGCTTCGCGATCAGGGCTCCCATGCGGTCGAACACATAGGCGGTGTTGTATATGCGCCCGTCTCCGCCGCGCTCCGGCATCGTGCCCGCGGAGAGGTATACGCCGTACTCCCGCGCAAGCGCGGCGCAGGCGCTGTATACCTCGCCGCCCTCCGCCTCGGCGTATTTGGGGAAATGATCCGTTTGATAGGGACAGCAGAACATCTCCGGCAGGGCGACGAGCTCCGCGCCCTCCTCACGCGCGCGGCGGCAGGCGGCCTCCGCGCTTTTGAGCGCCTCTTCGGGCATTTCGGGCACGGCCATCTGCCATTGCAGGATACGAAGCGCGGTCTTTTCCATTGCTCAGCCTCTCCTCTCCGCCTCGCTGATCAGCCGCCGCAGCGTGGCGAACAGCGTTTCCGCGTCCACAGGCTTTGCAAGGTGCAAATCCATCCCCGCGTCCATCGACTGCCGCACGTCGCTTTCGCTGGCGTTCGCGGTCAGAGCGATGATCGGCACGAGCTTCGCGTCCCGCCGGTCGAGCGCGCGTATCCTTCTCGTCGCCTCAAGCCCGTCCATGATCGGCATTCTCAGATCCATGAGTATCGCGTCGTAGTAAAAGGGCTTCGACTGTCTGAATTTATCGAGTGCGAGCTGCCCGTTCTCCGCGCAGTCGCTCTGCACCTCCTCAAGCTCAAGGATCGAGGTCACGACCTCCGCGTTCATTGGGATGTCCTCGGCGATCAGCACATGCCTTCCCGCGAGCGAAAGCGAGTTCGTATCGCCGTTCTCCGTCACGATCTCGCTCTCCTGCACCAGCTTGAGCGGCAGAATGACCGTGAACACCGAGCCCTCGTTTTTTTTGCTCTGCGCGGTTATTTCGCCGCCCATCTGCTCGACGACGCCCTTTGTCTCCGCAAGGCCCAGTCCGCTTCCGCCGTGGCTGCTGGTCGAGCTCTGATCCTCCCTGGAAAAGGCGTCAAAGATATGCGGCAGGAACTCGCTGTCTATGCCCTCGCCGGTGTCGGTCACGGTGAAGCGGAAGCTCATGCCCTTTTCCGCGTTGAGCACGCGGTCCACACTGAGAGCGACGCTGCCCGGAGCCTCGGTATATTTTACTGCGTTGTCAATGATATGCAGCAGGGCCTGCTTGATACGCATTTCGTCGCCCATGACGCGCACGTTGGAAAAGGGCGGCACGGAAAAGTTGTATTCAAGGCCCTTTTCCCCGCACTGCGCCTCCGCGATAACGTTGACCTGGTCAAGCAGCTCCCCGAAGGAAAAGCTCTCGTTTTTGACGCTGAAATCGCCGGTCTCCATGCTGTTAAGGTCAAGAATGTTGTTGATCATGTCCAGCAGGTGCCGTGCGCTGAAGCCTATCTTTTCAAGCTGCGCTCTCGTTTCCGGCTCAAGGTTTTGGTTTTTGAGCGCCATCCCGTCCAGCCCGAGGATGATGTTCATCGGGGTGCGCATCTCGTGGCTGATACTCGCAAGAAAGCTCGCCTTTGCCCGGTTCGATTCCTCTGCCGCAATGAGCCGCGCCTCGATCTGTTCGCTTTCGAGGATGCGCTGGATGATACCGCTGAGCAGCTTATACATTATGAAGACGAAAACGCTGCCGCCAAAGAGTATGCCGGCAACGATCAGATCCGGCTTGCCGAAAATGCCGACCGCAAGATAACCGAGCAGGAACAGCACCAGCAGCACGATAGGAAAATAGAGTATGCCGTTTCCGCGCTTCCACGAACGCAGCTGCTTTATGTAGCGGGCAAAGCGGACAAAGCCGATGATGTTGTAGACCATCAGCGCGCTTCCGGCATATATCATCAGATAGACGATTCGGTTGAGCATTTGCGATCTCCTTTCACATCCGGCCTGTGGGACTGCCGCTGAATAAACGGGAAACCGTTGTCAGCCGGACGGTCTGAACTTGCTTTCGCGCTTTTCGGCATAGAGCTTTTCGTCCGCGCGCACCAAGCAATCCTGGAAGCCCTCCCTTTCCGGCTTCCACTCGTCGAAACCGACGGACACGGAAAGCTGATAGGGCAGATCGTTTGCTATGCTTGCATCCAGCATACCGCGGCGGATATCGCCGATCATACGCTCCACCTCCGTCGCCTCGAAGGCGCGGGCAATGATGATGAACTCGTCTCCGCCGTACCGGCACAAA
>JAFZQQ010000438.1 GCA_017620315.1 Oscillospiraceae bacterium
ACACCCATCGCGTTTGCGGACGTCTGGGGCGACGGGACGCCGGAAATGCTTTTGATGAGCGCCCTGAAATATGAAAACTTCGCGTACGGCGCGCACCTTCGTGTTTACACGCTGGAAAACGGCGGCCTGAAGCAGCTCTATGACTCCGGCGACTACGGCCTTCTGGACGCGCAGGCGGGTGGGGGTGACAACTATCGCATTTTCCGCTCTGGGTCAGACAAGAACCTGTGGGTGTATGTGATCCGTTACTCCGAGGGCTCGGAGGAGACCTATACCCGTCTGAGCACGGAGGGAAAGATGGAGCCGGAGCTTACCTTCATACACAGCAGCTATCCCGCGGAGGACAGCAGCTCGCCGACCGGATGGGCCACGAAGGACGAATGGTCTGTCAACGGGAAGGCATGCTCTCAGGCGGAGTATGAGGCAAAGGTGCCCTCGTGCGACGAAATACTGATGAGGAACGCGCTTCTCTATTCCGAATACGGCAGCGAGGAAGGTACACAAACGCAGGAGCCTGTCTATCCCGAGGGCTCCGCAATGACCTATGACGCGGCGGTCGACTATCTGCGCGGCGAACTTGGAACTCTTCCGGGCAGCAGTGTGGATGAAAAAGCGTTTTTCGCGCAGCTTCCGGAGCAGTTTAGCTTCTGCAGCGGCGTCGGCGGCTGGAGCAGCGATATTTCGATTGGCGACGACGGCACGTTCGTCGGCAGCCACCACGACTCCGACATGGGCGATATCGGAGACGGATATCCCAACGGCACGATGTATCTGTGCACCTTTTCCGGGCGTTTCGGCAATGTGACGCGCGTGAACGATTACACCTATTCCATGCATCTTCTTGAATTGAATATCGACCCGATGGAGGATCAAATCGAGGACGGCGTCCGCTATATCGCCTCTGTGCCATACGGGCTTGAGAACGCGGACGAGGTGACAGTGTATCTTCCGGGAGCATACATGCTTAGCCTGCCCTGGGATTTTGTGACCTGGGTGGGTATGCCAAACGCCTGGGGCAATGAGCGTCCCTTGCTGCTCCCGTTCTACGGCCTCTATAACGTTGCGGAAGAGGAGGGCTGGTTCAGCGAGTACGGGGTTTCCGTCTGCCGGGCGGAGGACGTCGCGGGCGTTTTCGCCGAGTATGACGAATTCATCGCAGACAAGGGAGAGCCGCAGACAAGCGTGGTCATCAGCGCCTATCTCGCCGTGACGGACTTCAAACTGCTTTCGCTGACAGTCGACAGCGTTAGCGACGAAGGCCGGATATCATTCTCGACAAAGGAGCTCTGCACACGCGACCGGCTCGAGCCCGGCAAGCCGCTTCTGGTCAAAACGGTCTTCCAGGGCGACAGCCCGAGCCTCGGCTTCTCTTATGTGGACGCCGCGGGCACTGAGCACCGCTGCGCGATAGCCGTCAGCGGATACGACGGTTCGCTCTACAGCTACGAATTCTGATAAATAAAAAAGCGGCGCAAGCCGCTTTTTTATTTATCCGTCTTTTTAATCGTTTCGGTTTTGCGATGAAGGCCTTGTTTTGTTTTGCAGTATGCGCTTGTTGCGGAAGAGTATCATCTCCGCGCGGCGGCAGACCTGATCGGCAGTTTCGTCCGCGTCCTTGATGAATTCGGTCATGCCGAAGACGCCGATGCAGCGTGTCCAGGGCTCGCGCTGCTCATCATCCTTTGCCTCGTCAAAGCGCTTGCTCAACTCGGCAAACAGCTCGTCGCGCCTGGCATAGTCCTGACCGTCAAGAATAACGGCAAAGTCGTTGTCTCCGATGCGGTAGACCGGTGCGAAGGGATACACGCCGCGAATAAGGTCGCTGCCGCTGACTATGTACTTTCTTCCGGCCTCGGTGCCGAAAATATCGTCAACGCGCTTCGAGTCGACCAGATTGACCATTACGACCGCAAACTCAGCGCTGCCGTCCTTTATCGCCTTGTCGAGCTCCACCTTCCGCTCGTCGTAGGCGACCTTGCTCTTTGCCTTTGTCAGCGAATCCTCGTAAGCTATGCGCGAGAGGTCATACGCTTCGCCCTCGGCAGTCTCGGCACGCTGCTCGGCGGTCAGAATGTCGGAGACGTAGACCTTCATGTCCTCCGCCATCTGCGTGATCGCCTCCGAAAGGGACTGGATCTCGTTTTCGGTGTGTATATCCGGCGTGTTGAAGGTCAGCTCATTCAGATCGCGCTTGCCACGGCTGTTCTCCGCGAACTCGCGCGCGCGGATCTCAAGGCTGCGCAGCGGGGCGACGATGACTTTTTTCAGCAGACTGTATCCCGCGAACGCAAATACGACGCAGATAAGGATGATCAGCGCGATGCTGCTGATTACGTAGTTGTTGATCGTGCGGTGCAGATCACTGTGTTCCACCTCGGCACAGATCAGGCCGACTGTTGTCCCGTCGGAGGCGACGAGCGGCTTGCATACCGTGTGCGTGTGCCCGTAGTCCACCGATTCGACGGTGAAGACGGAAAACTCACCGGGTTTATTTATTGCATCAAAATAGGGCTGGAGCTGCTCGGGAGTGTAGAATTCCGCGGCGTCGAGCATGATGGGGAAGTCTTCCTCCCCCGCCTCGCGTTCCGCTTTGCTGGTGGCGGTGCATACGCTGTAGAACGAACGGCTGCCGTCGTCCTTCGGAAGGGCGATGAACAGATAAAGAAGCTCATAGTCGTCGACCATGGTATTGAGCTGCTGCTGAAGCTGATTATACTTCTCGGACGGCGTCCTTGTACGAAGGCACTGCTGCAGATCGTCGATGTCGACAGAGTGCTCGATGTAGGTCACCACGTCACTCATGTGTGCGTTATAATGGCGAAGCAGCGCGCGCTTGAGCATGCCTGCGCTCTGGATCGACATCAGTATGCATAGTATAACAATGAAAAAGCTTCCAAAGATCAGCATACTCCGTCCGATAGGCTTTTTACACTGCGGCATTCTCGGCTCCTCCTTATTTCAACGCATAACTGCCATTTTTACACATGATTATTGTAACACAAATACAAAAATAATCAATACCCAAATGGAATAATAAGCAACACGCGAAAAACGGAGACAGAAACAGCGCCGCACAGCAAGCCGTGCGGCGCCGCTTTGGTCATTTGCGTTTGGAAAGATAGCGGTATATGCTTGCCTGAGAGCAGCGCAGCCGCTCGGACACGTCCTTCACCGCGCCTTTTATAAGGAATATACCGCCGCTGTCAAGCGCGGCAACGATCTCTTGCCGCTCGTCGGAGGTCAGACGGTCCGGCGTGACGGCGCGGCGCTGCAGCTCGCGCGAGACCGCGTCGGAAACAACGTCCTCCGGGGAATTGGTGAACAGCTCCGGTGGGGCTTCCCTCGGATGCTCGGCGGCAACGGACGAAAAAAACGCATCGGGATGGCAGAGCCCCAGTATCTCGGCGGACACCGCGCGATAACGGCTGTCGTCAAAGTTGATGCACAGCATCCCGACAAGCTTATCACCGTTTTTGATGAACATCGTGTTCGAGCGCAGCTCCTTGCCGTTTATAGAAAGGCCGTAGTCGTGAACCGAATAGTCCGAATGCTCGTAGCTCCTGTCCTTGAGGATCGAAAGCGCGCGGTTCGTCAGCGGCGCGCCGGGTTTTCTGCCGCTGATGTGTCCGTTGGCAATAGCGATGAGGGAACGGTTGGTGTCGGTCAGGTCGTGCAGCGCGACCTCGTAGTCCGGGCCCAGAGCCCGACCTAAAAATTCGGTGAGCCGCGCGTACTGCCGCAGCAGCTCGTTGTCGGAGTATTCCATAGAAAGACCTCCTACCTGTGTTTTCTCAAAAACATATATAGCAGACCGCCGCGCGTTTGTCAAAGAAAACTGATAAATTTTTCTCAATTTTTTACTGCATTTTTCGGCATGAACAAAAAGGTGAGGTCATAATGCACAAAAATATTCCTGCCGCAATGTATATCTGTACGAATTGCACGATAGAGCTTGACAGCTTTTTATCGTTCTGATAATATTTTATTACATTATGTGAAAGGGAGTTGATCGACTTTGAAAAAGATCATCAGCACAAGCAAGGCGCCCGCAGCGATCGGGCCGTATTCTCAGGCGACTGAGGCGAACGGCCTCGTCATCACCTCCGGGCAGCTTCCCATCGACCCTGCGACCGGCGCGTTTCCCGAGGGCATCCAGGCGCAGACGAAGCAGTCCCTCACCAACGTAAAGGCAATCCTTGAGGCCGCCGGCACCGACATGGATCATGTGCTCAAGACCACCGTATTCCTCAGCGATATGAACAACTTTGTCCCGATGAACGAGGTCTATGCCACCTTCTTCACCGAGGGCAGCTTCCCCTCCCGCTCGGCGGTGGAGGTCGCGCGTCTGCCCAAGGACGCGCTGGTTGAGATCGAAGTCATCGCATCGAAATAATATAAATTTTTATTTGGAGGTAAGCATCATGTCGAAAGAATATCCGCTGAACGTTCCCGCTCCCCATCATTTTTCCTTTGCCGTGCGCGACATCCCCAACGTCACGGTCGAACAGCGCGAGCGCGTGCTGAAGGCGACCCATTATAATGAGTTCGCATTCCCCGCCGGCATGCTGACCGTTGATATGCTCTCCGACTCCGGCACCACCGCCATGACCAACCAGCAGTGGGCGGCGCTGTTCCTGGGCGACGAGGCCTACGGCCGCAACACCGGCTACTATGTCCTGCTCGACACCTTCCGCGATATCTTTGAGCGCGGCGGCGAGAAGAACTGGAAGAAGATCATCGACCTCGTGCGCACCGACTGCCGCGACGTGGAGAAGATGATGGACGAGGTCTATCTCTGCGAGTATGAGGGCGGGCTGTTCAACGGCGGCGCCGCGCAGATGGAGCGCCCCAACGCATTCCTCATCCAGCAGGGCCGCGCGGCTGAGTCCGTGCTGATGGAGATCGTGCGCAACATCCTTGCCAAGCGTCATCCCGGCAAGGCGTTCACCATCCCCTCCAACGGCCACTTCGACACCACCGAGGGCAACATCAAGCAGATGGGCTCCATCCCCCGCAACCTCTACAACAAGAAGCTTCTTTACGAGGTTCCCGAGGGCGGCAAGTATCCGAAGAACCCGTTCAAGGGCAACATGGATCTTGACAAGCTCAAGCAGCTCATCGAGGGCGTCGGCCCCGAGAACGTGCCTCTGGTCTTCACCTGCATCACCAACAACCCGGTCTGCGGCCAGGCGGTTTCCATGGAGAATCTGCGCGAGGTCAGCAAGATCGCTCACAGCTACAACATCCCCTATATCCTCGACGCGGCGCGCTGGGCCGAGAACGCCTATTTCATCAAGATGAACGAGGACGGCTATGCCGACAAGTCCATCGCCGAGATCGCCACCGAGATGTTCTCCTACTGCGACGGCTTTACCATGTCCGCCAAGAAGGACGGCCATGCCAACATGGGCGGCATGCTTGCCTTCCGCGACAAGGGCCTGTTCTGGAAGAACTTCTCCGAGTTCAACCCCGACGGCAGCGTCAAGACCGACGTGGGCGTGCTGCTCAAGGTCAAGCAGATCTCCTGCTACGGCAACGACTCCTACGGCGGCATGAGCGGGCGCGACATCATGGCGCTTGCGGTCGGCCTGTATGAGAGCTGCAACTTCGATTATCTCGACGAGCGTGTCAAGCAGGTCGAGTATCTGGCGCAGGGCTTCTACAAGGCGGGCGTCAAGGGCGTGGTGCTGCCCTCCGGCGGCCATGCCGTGTATATCAACATGGACGAGTTCTTCGACGGCAAGCGCGGTCACGACACCTTTGCCGGCGAGGGCTTCTCGCTCGAGCTGATCCGCCGCTACGGTATCCGCGTCAGCGAGCTGGGCGACTATTCCATGGAATATGACCTCAAGACCCCGGAGCAGCAGGCCGAGGTTGCCAACGTCGTGCGCTTTGCCGTCGACCGCAGCCGCCTCACCAAGGAGCATCTCGACTATGTCATCGCGGCGGTCAAGGCGCTCTATGAGGATCGCGAGAGCATCCCCAACATGCGTATCGTCTGGGGCCACAACCTCCCGATGCGCCACTTCCACGCCTTCCTCGAGCCGTATCCCAATAAGTAAAGCGCAGTGCGGCGTCCGCAAACTCAATAGGTCTTGCGGACGCCGCGCTTTTCGTGTATAATCGTTTTGAAAGCCATGCTTTCGTAATTGTGATCGTAAAAGGAGAAAACACACTATGAGCAATCAGTCCCTGGAACAGCGCGACGGCTTTAAGAGCAAGTGGGGCTTTATCCTCGCCTGCATCGGCTCCGCCGTCGGCATGGGAAACATTTGGCGTTTCCCGATCATGGTCTCCAAGTTTGGCGGCCTGACCTTCCTGATCCCGTATTTCATCTGTGTCGCCCTCGTGGGCTCCACCGGCGTCATTGAGGAATTTGCTCTCGGCCGCTGGGCGCAGGCGGGCCCCGTCGGCGCCTTCGGCAAGTGCACCGAGGAGAAGAACGGCAAGAAGAACATCGGCGAGCTGATCGGCATCGTGCCCATCATCGGCGCCCTGATGCTCTCCATCGGCTACACGGTCGTCATGGGCTGGATCTTCAAGTATTGCTTTATGGGCATCAGCGGCAGTCTGTACGCCCTCGGCACCGAGATCGACCCCACCACCGGCATCCTGGCAGAATTCATTAAGACCGCGCCCGAGGCGGAGACCCTGGGCGAGGCGATCGGCATGATGTTCCAGAACGGTCTCTTCGGCATCGGCAACGGCGTGTGGCAGATCATCGGCCTCGTCATCGCGCTGGCGATCATGGTGCTCGGCGTTTCCGGCGGCATCGAGAAGGCGAACAAGGTCATGATGCCCGCTCTGTTCGGCCTGTTCGTCATCCTCGGCATTTACATCGCGACACTTCCCGGCGCGGGCGACGGCTATAAGTACATCTTCACGCTCGATCCTGCCGGCCTTGTAAATCCGCAGGTATGGATCTTCGCCTTCGGCCAGGCGTTCTTCTCCCTGTCCATCGGCGGCAACGGCTCCGTGATCTACGGCTCGTATCTGCCCAAGAGCGAGGATCTCCCCTCCTCCGCGCGCAACGTTGCGATCTTCGATACGCTGGCGGCTATGCTTGCGGCCTGCGTCATCCTTCCCGCAATGGCTGCTGGCGGCGTGGCGCCGGAAAGCGGCGGCCCCGGATTGATGTTCATCTACCTCGTCGCGGTGCTCAACGGTATGCGCGGCGGCCGCATCGTCGGCATGGTGTTCTTCATCTGCGTGCTGTTCGCGGGCCTGAGCTCCATCGTCAACCTGTATGAGGCGCCTGTCGCTCTGCTGCAGGAGAAGTTCAAATTCAAGAGGCTCCCTGCCGTTGCCACCATCGGCGTCATCGGCTGCGTCGTTTCTGTTCTGATCCAGCCCTGGACCTCTCAGTGGATGGACGTCGTGTCCATCTACATCTGCCCGCTGGGCGCCCTGCTCGCCGGCCTGATGTTCTTCTGGGTCCTCAAGAAGGAGACCGCAATCGGCGCTGTCAGCGAAGGCATCAAGAACAAGATCGGCGGCTGGTTCTATCCGCTCGGCAAGTATGCGTTCTGCATCCTCTGCGTCGTCGCTCTGGTCGCCGGCGCGATCCTCGGCGGCATAGGCTGAGAATTAACCCGGCATGAGAGGTCTGGTGCATATCTACTGCGGCGACGGCAAGGGCAAGACCACCGCTTCGGTCGGGCTTGCCGTGCGCGCCGCCGGAGCGGGGCGGAAGGTACTCTTCGTCCAGTTCTTCAAGGACGGCTCGTCCTCGGAGCTGAAAATACTCCGTGAGATCGAGAACGTCGAAGTCCGCATTTGCGAAACGCATTACGGCTTTATCTGGACAATGGACGACGAGGAGCTTGCCGCCGCAAAGCGGGACTATACCCGGCTTTTGCGCGACGCATTCAGGTCGGCGGGGGAGGGCGTCGGGCTTCTGGTGCTCGACGAGGTGATCTCCGCCTGCGTCTGCGACGTCGTGCCCGAGCGCGAGCTGCTGGACTTCATTGCCTGCCGTCCCGAGGGGATGGAGCTGGTGCTCACGGGACGTGACCCGTCGAAATCTCTGTTGGACGTCGCGGACTATGTGACGGAGATGAAAAAGCTTCGCCATCCCTACGACAACGGCGTCGACGCCCGAAAGGGCATAGAATTTTAACCCCTGTCAAAAAAGCGGCTTATGCCGCTTTTTTGATACAGGGAGGGAGAGGCTTATGACCACCGTATATCTGATTCGGCATGCCGAGGCGGAGGGAAACCTTTACCGGCGCTGCCATGGCCATTACGACGCGACGATAACGCCGCGGGGCTACCGCCAGATCGCCGAGCTTGCAAAACGCTTTGCGAATGTGCGCATAGACGCGGTATACTCCAGCGATTTAACGCGCACGATGACCACCGCGCTCGCCATCACGCGTCCGCGCGGCATTCCGCTGCATACCTCACGCGACTTTCGCGAGGTGGGCGTGGGCGCCTGGGAGGACAGGACATGGGCATGGCTTGCCCGCTTTGACCTCGAACGCCTTGTGCGCTTCAACACGGCGATCGCCACATGGCAGGTGGAGGGCGGAGAGCGGATGGCGGAGGTCCTTGACCGTATGCTGAGCGGACTGCGCGCCGTCATCGCCGCGCATCCGGGCGAGACCGTCGCCGTATTCTCGCACGGAATGGCGCTGCGCACGCTGCTCGGCACGCTGCAGGGGCTCTCGCTGGAAGAGATAGACCGCAGCGCCCACGCCGAGAATACCGCCGTGGCAAAGCTTGAGGCGGACGGAGACAGCATCCGCGTCGTCTGGCGGGATGACGCCTCGCATCTGCCGGACGAGCTGACGACGATGAAGCGGCAGGCGTGGACGAAGTCGAAGGACGGGATCGAGCCGGGCGTGTGGTTCGTGCGCGACCCGGCGGAGGGGCATTTTACCGTTTATTACGAGGACGAGCGCGTCGGTGCGGTTGCAGTCAGCCCCATCGGAGACGGCGCGGCTTCGGTGGACGAGCTCTGCCTAAACGAGAGACTTCGCGGCAGGAATCTCGGCATAAGGCTTGTGGGGCAGGCGGTCTCCTATGCGCGCACGCTCGGCTGCGACACGCTGCGCGCGGTGCTGCCGCGCTCGGACGACCTTGCCCTTCGCCGCGCGGAGGAATACGGTTTCGCCGCGGTGAGCGGGACCGCGGAGAGCGTAATGCTGGAAAGGCGTTTCGGAACGGACGAGGCGTACAGGATCAAATGCTTCGACGAGGCGATGGCAGAAAACAAATAAAAATGGTGACGGCGCGAAGGGCGTGTCGCAGAATGAAAAAATTCTGCGACACGCCCGTTGTTCGCCTTGAAGACAACTCTGCATTGTTCTTATTCATAAGCTGCGGTATACTTTATTGGAAATGAACGACAAGGAAACCCGACTTGATACAGGAAAGGTGAACTGATATGGAACTGCGTGCCAACAAAGTGCTGCTTAACGCCGGCGGGGCGTTTTATGCCTTTCT
>JAFZQQ010000439.1 GCA_017620315.1 Oscillospiraceae bacterium
ATCCAATGCTCGACACTTTAGCAGTCGAAAGAGTCCTCTGTTTATGCGGGTTTGCAAGGCATCGATACGTGGAAAAATCTCCCCTGCTAAGGGAGTAGGGCGTGTAAAAAGCGCCGCGGAGGTTCAAATCCTCTCTTCCGCGCCAGCAAAAAGCAGTGATTTGGTTTTCAAATCGCTGCTTTTTGCTATAAGAGACGAAGGAAGTCCAGAAACCATGGCTTCTGGCAGCTTTTTGGTGACTGTTTCGATGCGCGAAAAAGTCACTCGCGCCGGAGCGCGAAATACTCCTCCTCCGCCCGCAGGCGGAGCATCCCCGCGCAGCGGCAAGTACCAAGTCAGAAATGCTCCTTGACTTTGAACGAGTTCGGCTTTATGATTGATATGTAAAGTTGTTGCATCGGATGGCTGTATGTCGGCGTCCGAAACGCCGGGAGGCTGTTTTTGACATGGCTAAGAAGGAAAAGAAAGAAAAAAAGCCCAAGAAGGAAAAACGATCCGGCAAGGAAAAAAAGGAAAACAAGAAGAAGCGCGGCAAGCGCGGCAAAAGAGGCAAGGAGCCGGAGCTCGAAGAGGCGGAAAAGCCCAAAAAGGACGACTGGCTCTATTATTCGGAGGGCCCGCTTTCGTTCCTGATCGCCGTGCTGCTGATCCTTTGCGTCCTTGACGCGGTGCTGGCCGCGTATGCCCTGATCTATTCCAAGCGTATCGAGCGTGAGAACATCGCAGCGCAGAATATCCCTGTTATCCATGAGAATATAAACGGGACGACATGGTTCCTGCTGAAGGACGGCACATACGTCCATGCCGACGGCACCACCGACGGCGGGGACGAGCCGCCGCCCCTGCCGGGAGCGCAGAACGAGCCCGCCGGTGACGAGACCGGCGCGGAGCAGCAGGAGGGCGACAGCGGCGAAGAGACGCAGGAGGGCGCAGGAGAAGGACAGAATGCGTCCGAGCCGGCGCAGACCGAGACCCCCGCGAACCCATAACAACAGAAGGAAGACGGTCTATGGATATCTACGAGGAAAACAAGCTTCAGGATTGCCCGTATTGCGGCGGCGCAGGGCTCCTTGAGGAGGAAAACGGCTGGTGCTGGTACGCCATGTGTATGGACTGCGGCGCGCAGACGGGACACTTTGAATACAAAACGCCCGAGGGCCGCGCCGAAGCCGCGCGTATGGCGGCATATACCTGGAACATAGGCAAGGTGCTGCGCGGCGACGTCGGAGAATAAAGCGACGGAAAACAAGAAAAATGCCGGGGACACGGATGTGCCTCCGGCATTTTGCGCGCTCAGATCTCGAAATGCGTCAGGTCAAAGCGCCTGCTGTCGACCAGACGGTAAAAGTCCAGATAGATGCGTTGGAGAAGCATGTCAACGCTGTTGGTCGAGGTGTCGTAAAGCAGGACGAGCAGCTGTGTTTCACCGCAATAGCTGCAAACGCCCGCACCCTCAAGTGTATTTTTCGCCGCGAAGCTGATGGCGCCCATAGCCTGCTGGATCTCGGACCGTGACACCATCTGCCCCTCCTTGGGCACCAGCGTAACGACGACGAAGTTAAAGCGCTGGGAGTATTTCAGTGCAAGCGCGGATTGGGCGCTCTTTATTCTTGTCGCGGCGTCGTCGTTTACGGAGAGTATGGGCTTCTTGTCGCGGCGGATCGCCTCCGCCTCCTGCTCGCAGCGGGCCTGCAGCGCGCTGCGCAGCTCGATCTGAGTACCCTCCTTGCGCATGCGCGAGGACAGGCTGAACACCGGGTTGAGCTTCCCGTCGGCAAGCAGCTCGAGAAAGACGTTCAGACATTTCGGATCGAACTGTGTTCCGCGGCCCTTTTCAAGCTCGCCGCGGATCACCTCGGGCGGAAGGCCCTTGCGGTGTATACGGTCGGAGTGCATAGCGTCAAAGGAGTCGGCGACCGCGATGATGCGGGCGTGCAGAGGGATCTCCTCGCCGCGCAGACCCATGGGGTAGCCCTTGCCGTCGAAGCGCTCGTGGTGACTGCGCGCCACGGCCGCCGCGCCGGGTATGCTGGTGAGCCTTGAGACGATATCGGCGCCGATGGTGGTGTGAGAGCGAATGGCAAGCGCCTCCTGTTCGCTCAGGCGGCCGACCTTGCCAAGCACGGCGTCGGGAATACCGATCTTTCCGACGTCGTGCAGCAGCGCCTCACGGCGCAGCGACTCGACCTCGGCGGGGCTGAGCTTCATCGCCTCGCCCATGAGCCTTGCGTACTCGGAGACACGGTAGGAGTGGCCGGTCGTGTATTCGTCTCTTGCGTCGATGGCGTCCGCGAGCGTTTCTATGACCTGCGAGGTCAGCTCCTCAGAGGCGTTGATCCGCTGCCCGGCAACGCCGCTGCGCCGCGCAAGCTCGTCCTTGTAGAAGCTGTAGTAATCGTCATGGAAACGCTCGTTCCTGCGGTTCTGGTACACGGCTATGTAGCCGAGAAGAATACAGGAGACCAGCGCAAGACCGGTTAGCACGCGCGCGCCGAAGCCGTTTGCCAGAAGCTCGGACACAGAAAGAGCGGCTACAAGTATATCCAGTGAGATCATGGCGGCGGTAAGCGTCCGCGAGGTCTCCAGAAAGCGCTCGACAGCGGCGGCGTTCATTTCCTGCGGGGCTTTTTCCCGACCGGATGGATTCTTTTTTGGCATCGCTGCACCTCCGATAAAGAGTGATACAAAATACAAAACATATTCTATGCGAAATCTCCGCAGATTTCAAGAGCTTTAATAGACATTCCGAAAGAACGCGCCGAATGAGAGAAAACTTTTGCACGTCGCAAAAAAAGACTTGACAGGGAATACCCAAACCGTTAGACTAAATACACAAAAACTTACCGGGCTTGTAATGGAGGGCTGTTTAAATTGTAAGAGGATATTGCCTCATGCATCCCGGAAAACAGAATTACGGTCGGCAGATCGCTCCGAGAGAGACCGTGCGAGGCACGGCGCCGAAGGGGAACGCGAAAACTCTCAGGCAAAAAGGATCGGAGCGGGACGACACTTCGGAAAGTGCCGCGCGGAATACCGCGGGCAAGCCAAAGGGGCAACCGGCAGCCGGATCGCGGCAGATGGGAATCTCTCGGGAAAAGACGGAGGCAGAAAGACAGAAATGAGGGTCTTTCTGCCCTTTTTGTGGGTACGCGGGCTTTTGATTTCGTTTTCCAAAAGCGATTGGCTTGGTAAATACAAATTATAATGAAAGGAACTAACAAAATGAGCGAACTGAAACGGACCCAGCTCTATGACACGCACGTCGCGGCGGGAGCGACCATGGTGGATTTCGGCGGATGGGAAATGCCCATCAAATATCCGACCGATATCGTCGCCGAGCACCTTTACACCAGGCACTTCTGCTCCCTTTTCGATGTTTCCCACATGGGACGCATCCTTGTCGAGGGACCGCAGCGCGTCGAATTCCTTCAGCATGTGCTCACCAGCAACGTCGGCGGCCTTGACCTATACAAGGCGCAGTACTGCATCATCCCCGACGAGAACGGCTGCGCGATCGACGACGCCTATCTTTAC
>JAFZQQ010000440.1 GCA_017620315.1 Oscillospiraceae bacterium
CGGCTGCCCGCCTCGCGGGTGATGCTTCTTATTTCGACGACCCCGTCCGTTATTTCCGGAACCTCAAGCTCAAACAGCCGCTTTACAAGGCCCGGGTGCGTGCGCGAGATCATCACCTGCGGGCCGCGCGTACCGCGGCGCACATCAACAAGATACACCTTGACGTGCTGGCCCTCGGTCAGAGTTTCTCCCTTGACCTGCTCGGTCTGGGGAAGAACGGCGTCCGTCGCCTCGGTGCCCGCGCCGATGCGTATGGTGGCGTTTCCGTTGTGCGGATCGATGCGCTGAACGACGCCGGTAAGTATCTCGTGCGTCTTGGAGTTGTACTCCTCGTAGACCATGCCGGTTTCCGCCTCGCGCAGACCCTGAATGATGACCTGCTTTCCGTTGCCGGCGGCGATACGCCCAAACTCCACGTTGTCCACCGGAAGATTGACGATGTCGCCCACGGCATACTTTGCCGAGATCGCCTTTGCATCCTCCTCGGAGATCTGAGCGCCGGGATTTTCGACCTCCTCGACGACCTCCTTCTGGACGTACATCTTCAGCTCGCGCTTTGCCTCATTGACGTCGACCTTGACATTCTCCACGTCCGGATGGTCCTTCTTGTAGGCGGTCGTCAGCGCCTGAACGATCTTGTCGAGCATAAAATCCTTTGATATGCCGCGCTCCTTCTCGAGCATTGCCAGCGCCACGAAAATATCATCGCATTTCATATTGCCTTTCCTCCATGCGCGTCCCGCGCATATATATTTTATACGATCGATTGCTGTTGTATAATAGCCGCCTGCGGCTATTATACCGAGATCATGATTTATAATCAGAATTCCACTCTCAGCCGCACAAGCGCGATCTCGTCCTTCTCAAAGCGCAGCGTGTTATCGCCGACCCTGACGGTCACGGCGCCGTCCTCATAGCCCTCGAGCGTACCGGCGAATTCCTTGCGCCCGTCCCGCGGCTTGTAGGTCTTTAGCGTGATCGGAGAACCCATAAACTTCTCGAAGTCTCCCGGCCTCTTGAGCGCCCTTTCGGCGCCTGCGGAGCCGACCTCGAAGATATAGCTGGACTCAATGGGGTCGACCTCGTCAAGGATATCGCTCACGCGGCGCGAGATCGCCTCGCAGTCGAGAATATCGACTCCGCCGTCCTTGTCGATATAAAGGCGCAGATACCACTGCCCCGCCTCGCGGACGTACTCCACATCCCAAAGCGTGCAGCCGTTCTCCAGAACAACGGGCTCCGCGAGCTCCCGGACGATATCAGTAACCTTCTTCATAAGCACCTCAAGCAAACATAAAAAGGGAGCGCGGACTCTTTGCTGTGCCAAAATTACGCACAATCCCGTTCTTCCAAATCGAAGATTTGCTTTTTTGATCTGTTCCGCGCGAAGCGCGGCTCTTTCTTTTGGAAAATTTCTAATTTTCCAAAAGAAAGAGCGGACCGAAGTCCACTCTTTCCTAAGCTACGGCGATACTATACCATAGTTATATGCGGATTGCAAGCTTTTTTTGCGGATTTATGCGGATTTTTCCAAATCAACGTCCCTTCATTCACAACACATAGCGATCCGCGTTGACAAATATGGTGGCCGCAGGGTCCATCGGCGGCGTCTTCTCCTCTTTGCTCTCGTCGCCCTTGCCGATGCCGCCCACGTTGACGCTTACGGCGGCGACGGCGCTCTCCTGCTCTTCGGCACACTCGACCATGCCGACGTTTTCGAGCGCGAGCTTTTCAAGGATGGCTTCGGTGGTCAAATCCCCGGCAATGACGACCGTTCCCGCGTTGACGATCTTGACGCCGTCCGGCGAAGCGCCCATCAGCGCCGCGTCGACGCGCGCCTTTTCCACGTTCTCGATACACCTACCCTTGGTGATCTCCAGCTCATCGTACTCGGCGTCGAATCCGGCGAGCGCCGCCTCCTGCCGCTCGGTAACGGTGAGCGTACCCCTGACGATCAGCCGCTCAAGCTTTGCAAAGATCGCGCCGTCACGGTCCTTTTTATCGACGGATGCTCCGCCGTAGACGAACAGATTTTCGCCGTGCTTGCGGACCAGTGCCTCGCTGAGCTCCGCGCCGTAGCCAAGGAGCGTCATGCCGCGCGGCACGACGACACACTCCGCCTGCTCGTCAAAGAGCGGCGCCGCCGTCTCGACCAGCTCCTCCGGCACAATGAAGCGATTGCAGGCAAAGCGCACGTTTTTCTTCGCCAGCGCCGTGACGTCGACGGAAGCGCTCTTGAATGTGATGCATCGGGCGTAGTAGCGTGTGTCCGCCTTCGCGCGAACGGGAAAGAACTCGTCCAGCGTAAAATTGCGCTTGAGCAGGATGCAGTCGTCGGGATAGATCTGGGCGGCGCCGTTGATGTTCATTGTGCCGAGGCAGCCCGCCAGACTTTCGGGACATTCGACCACACCGTTGATGGTGATGGAATCAAAACGCCTGAGCGCATCGCCGGCGCCGGGATGGATGCGCAGCGCGCCGCTTACGGTCAGGATCACGTGCTCGCTCACGGGAGTGGAGGCCGTAATCTCCGCGCTTCCGTTGATCGTGCGGATCTCCGGCATCGGCGCGCCCTCCGGCAGCTCGATGGTCTTGTCGTGGTTGAGTGTGACCGGAAGACGCGCGAGGATGGACTTGCTCGCCTCGCTCACAATCACTATGTCGGCGTTCGCGACGATCTGCTCGTAATGCGCGTAATCCTCCTCCTTCATGCTGCGCGTATCCAGCACGTCGCAGTTTATCACCAGATTCTTCTTTTCAGACATATCCTGCCCCTCCCTCTGTTTTTATCCGTCTTGTTTTCTCCGATGCGCTCCGGCGTATACTCCGTCCGATAGCGCCTCCACCACTCCGAAAGTCTCGCGTCCGCGAGCTCCCGCGAAATGTGTTCCGCTCCAAGCATCATTCTGTTCCTCCTTGTTCAAGCGTTGTTTTAAGCCTGTTTCTCGCCCTTGAGAGCCTGGCGCGCACCGTACCCGGCGGCAGGCCGAGCCGTTCGCCGAGCTGCGAGGCGTTGTAGCCGCCAAGGTAGCGCAGCGTAAAAAGCTCGCGCTCCTCCGGCTCCAACGAATCGAGCGTCTCGCGCCACTCTATCGCGGCATACTCCTCGCTCTCGTGCGCCTCCTCCGGCGGAGCATCGGTCAGCGCCTCGAATCTTCCGTGCCGCACGCGGTCAATAAACAGGTTTTTGACTGTGCGGTACAGCCACGCGCGGCGCCGCGGTTCGTCGAGCACGGTCAAAAGCGCCACGTTCTCCAATGCTCGCAAAAACGCCTCCTGCACCAGATCCTCGGCACTGTGCCGGTCGTCAGTCATGGTCTCGCACCACTGTACCAGCTCGCCGCGGTACTGCGCATAAAGCGCGTCGATCATCGCTCCGCCTCCTCTCTCTACACCCCTATAACGTATGGGCGCGGCAAAGTGTTGCATCTATTCGAAAAAAATGGGACAGCAAAAAACGAAAAGCGTCTTTCCGTTTTTACTGCCCCATAATAGTCAAAACATTGCCATCACAGGAAAACGCACAGCAGGTTCGCGGCGATGCCTGCGGCAATGCCGCCGAGCGTGTGGCAGGCGATCGCCTTGCCGGTCAGCTCGCGATAGTGCAGGCTGTCCATCATCGCGACGTGGGTGCTCAGGTAACCGCTCCAGCACATGCACATGGCGGTGAACACCGCAATGTCGTGCGTGTTGATCGTACCCTCGCGCAGCATATCGGGAACAAGGCCGATGGCGGCGCCGGCAGCGCCGAGCGCGGTGATGGGCACGGCGATCGCCTCGGGCGACTGGAACCCGAAAAGCGGCTTGAGGATAAACTCGATTTTTTCGCCGATCCACGGCAGAAGCGCAATGCCCTCATACGCGGCGCCGGTATACGCTCCGCCCGCGCCGGGCCCTTTCGAGAGCATCATCACGACCGAGCAGATGATCAGAACGCCCGGAATGATCGCGAGTCCCATGTCGACGCCGGTCTGCCCGCCCTCAAGCGCGGCGGCGAGAAAACGCGAGGCGGCGTTGCCCGAGCGCACGACGCGGCGATCCTCGCCTATGCCGCCGGTCTTGCCGGCCCGATCCTCCACGGCGTCAACGTCCTTGCCGAACTGTCTTGCTGTGAAGATGAGCATCAGCCTCGTGCTGACGATGCTGCCGATGATCGCGCCGAGGTTGCCGAAGAGCACCGCCTTGAAGCAGTTGAGCCCGCTGACGGCGCCTGCGCCGATCATAAAGGTGGAGATGATGAGTCCCATGCCGAACGCGGTGCCGATATTCGTCAGCGCCGGAACCTGATACTTTTTAAAATAGCGCAGGAAATTTTTGTCGTCGGCAAGCGTCAGGATCGCCGGATTGTCCGAAAGATACGTCGCCAGCACGCCGACGATACTCGCGCCGGGCAGTCCGTATACCGGCTTCATCAGCGGCGAGAGCAGCTTGTTGATCGCAGACACCACTCCGAACTCGGTCAAAAGCGCTGAGAGCGCTCCGGCAAGCACCGCGATCGCCATAATGTAGAACACCGTGCCGATCAGCAGCTCATACGCGGTATTCATCAGCGTGTTGAGCATGTTCGTCACGCCCATTTTCGCGCCTATCGCGCCGAAAGCGCCGACAAGCAGCACCAGGAATATCAGAGTCTCCCAACTCAGCGCCTTTTTTGTGCAGACCTCCGGAGGGGCCTGCTCTTCGGTTTGTCCGGTCATTTCCTCCTGCATTTTCTGACTCCTTTTGTATTATTTTTTTCCGTCTAACCCCGGTATATCGTCGTGCCGCCGGGGAAGGCGGTATCGTCTATGCTTTTCACCCTTCCGGTGATGTTCACGCTCCAAAGCGAATTGCAGTCCTCGAACGCGCCCGTTCCGATGCGGTTGACCTCTCCGGATATCTCCAGCAGCGTCAGCGAGGCGCAGCGGGCAAAGGCGTTTGAGCCGATGTTCCCTATGCTGCCCGAAAGCGTCAGCGAGATGATCCCGCAGTTCTCGAACGCGCGCGCGCCGATGCTGCCGATGCTGCCGCTGAGATCGAGCGACTGGAAGGGGCAGCCGGCAAAGGCGTAAACGCCGATGCTTTCTATCTGCGCGGGAAGCTGAACCGACGAAAGCCCTGTGCAGCTGCAGAAGGCATAGTCGCCGATGTGCGTCACGCCCTGTCCGATGACGACAACGCGTATCGTGCGCCTGTCAGCCGCCCACGGCGTCTCCTCAGGACTTGAGAAATCATACATCGCGCCGTTTCCGAAAACAGTCAGCGTACCGGCGCTGAGGCTCCAATCCAGCCCGTCGCCGCAGGAAGCGCTTTTGCCCGTTGCGGGCGGGGTCTCCGGCTCGGGTTCGGGCGTGACCGTTCCACTCTCCGCGTTCTGTCTCCAATGAGCATAGAGTATCAGATTGCTGCCCGGATAGTCAATAGCCCTGACATGCTGTCCGCCGTTTTTTTCCGTATACCAGCCCTCAAACACCCAGCCGTTGCGAACGGGCGTGGGCAGGGTGCCGAAGGGCTTGTCGGCAGGCGCCTGTATCTGCGTCGTCGTGACCGTGCCGCCGCAGGGGTCGAAGGACACGATGTAGACAATGGCGTCCAGCCGCGTCCAGTGCGCGTAGAGTATCAGGTCGCTGCCCGGAAGGTCGATGTCCCTTGCGTGCTGCCCGCCCTCCGCGGCGGTATACCAGCCATCGAAGCGCCAGCCGGCGC
>JAFZQQ010000441.1 GCA_017620315.1 Oscillospiraceae bacterium
GTCACCGATTCCACCAAGAAGAACCTCGAAATGCGCGTGGAAGCCGAATACGGCGCGACCGCGGGCAAGACGGACCTTGCAAAGCGTGCGAAGGAGCTCGGTCTTGACGCCATCCACGACACCGTCCACGAGATGGCGCGCGACGAGGCAAGACACGGCAAGGCGCTGAAGGGCCTCCTCGAGAGATACTTCAAATAAGCAAAACGCCCAAATTTAGGGATTTTTTTGAGAGGGAAGGGATGACCTTCCCTCTTTTCTTTGCTCACAGCTTTCCGTATTCACTTGTACATAAATGGTACATCACCCTTTTAACAGAGCAATTCCACCTCGAAAATGGTACACACAAAATGGTACACACTTTGATAGAACAATGATAACCGAAACGAGAGGAAAAATCAATCGGTATTGATCATTCCATCAAGTGTTAATCAGGTTACAACATCAAAAGTGTACATAAATAATAAGCGCTTTTCGTTGCGGATGCAATCGTCTGTTCCGCATATCTGCTGTGATCGTATTTCGCATTTTCAGCGAAATAAAACCACACTAAGACGCAAAATCGCAGCTTTAGAACTTGCTTTTTGTGTGAAAAACATATGGAAACATCGGAACATGTGCGCTATACTATAATCAGAAGATGCAGAAAGCATCCGGTCGAAAAGGAGCGTATGCAAAAATGAGTCTGTTCAGCAAGAAAATGCCCAAAGCGTGTCCCAAGTGCGGCAAGAGCGACGGCTGGCGCTGTGTGATGGACGACACGGTGCAGAGCAATGCGGCGAATGCCGGTATGGGGAATCCCTTTTATCTGGACTCCCAGCGCGATCCCTTCTATGAAGCCACGGGAAACTGGCAAGGTCCGAACAAGGTCAAGTACCGTTACCTGTGTGACAACTGCGGATACGAAAGAACGTATTGAGGCGGCGAGGAAAGGCGCCGAAAGCCCTCCCGGGGAGATATTTCAAATAAGCAAAATGCCCTGAGAGCAGGGATTTTTGAGAGGGACAGCCGATGCGCTGTTCCTCTTTTTTACTCACTCGATACCAATTTCGCATTTTCAGCAGGAATAAAACTGCAGTTTGGTGTAAAACTGCGGTTTTAGCACTTGCTTTTTCCGAAAGAAAGGTCTGGAATGATTCAGACAGATGTGCTAAACTGTAGGCAGAGGGTGAGGAAAGCATCCACGTGAAAGGAGCGTATGATAATGAGTTTGTTCAGCAAGAAAATCCCCAAAGCGTGTCCCAAGTGCGGCAAAGCGGACGGCTGGCGCTGTCTGCCTACCGAAACACACGAGAGCTATGTGGATGCATCGGCGGCGGTAAATCCCTTTTCGCCTGCACCGATCCGCGGTACGTTCGGGCAGAATCTGACAGGGATGAAGAACAAGAGCAAAAAGCTGCGCTATCACTGTGACAACTGCGGGTACGAAAAGAGCTGCTGACCGTATTGCGCGGCAGTTCGCTGGAAGCGCGAGACTGTATGTACCCCGCGGGCAGAAGCCCGCGTATATAGAAAACCGCTGCCTGAGCAAAACGTCGGCACGGGAACCGGATGTTATATAGAGGAGGTTGAAGGAAATGTTCGGATGGATGTTATTCGGGTCGCTTGTAATTCTTACGGCGTTCGTTGTGACGGGGATCATCACTTGCTTTGTGGCGAAACAGAAACCGGCTGCAGCAGACAGGGACGATACAGAAAACGTCGTCGATCTCAATGACCGCTTCAACCGCGCGCGGTATATGGAGGAAGACGGCAACTGACCGAGAGAATACAAAAAACAAGAGCCTGCCGGGGATGGCAGGCTCTTTTTCGGTTTTGGATCAGAGCATGGACGAACCGCCGGTGACGATCCAGGCGGCAAGAGACGCGACGAGCAGCGCGCCGGTATAGACGCTGCCCGTGCGGCGGTAGAAGTACGTGCAGAGCACGCTGAACACAACGACCTGCGGCACGAACAAAATGAGCAGCGACATGAACGGTCCGCCGAAGGTGGAGCCGAAGAACACGTCTGCGCCCGGTCCGATCCCGAGGAAGAACGGGATGTACTCGATCAGCACGATCAGAAGGATGCCGCCGACCATCAGGAGCGCGTTGCGCCACCAGTTCGAGAGGAAGCCTTTGATGCCCTTTTGATAGGTTGCCTTTGTGCGCATCGACGCCATGATCTTCGAGTTGTTCAGCAGGAAGAACAGGGCGAACACCGGGATATAGACGCAGAACTGACCGAGCCGCGTCCATGTGAAGGTCTTGAAGAACGGCCAGATGAACCGGAGATCGAGTTTGAAAAGCACGCCTGCAAGGAACACGACCAGATACATCATCAGAAGCATGCACAGCACGAGAACGCACGCGCGGGCGAGCAGTCCCCATGCGATCCGGTTCGGCTTTGCCTCGGAACCGAACCCCATGCCGTAGAGGCCGTCGAATGTACCCTTCTTCCTGGCGGACCGCGCGCCGATGAGCGACGTCACGACCATAATGAGGATCAGCAGCAGATACCAGCCGATAAACCCGTTGCCGACGGTCATGCGGAAGATCCCCTCGGGCAGCGGCAGCAGCGCATGACCGAGCTGCGTCATGAACGGATAGGTTGCGCCGGCAAGCAGGATCGTGATGAGCGCACCGCGCCACCACTTGCCCTTTGTCTTGACGCCCGCCTCGTCCGGCAGCGGCTGCACGAGCTTTGCGAAAAACGGAATGCCAATCAGCAGCTCGAACAGTGGGATCAGCGCCGCGATCGTGCAGAGCATGGCAAGCAGAACCAGCCATTCCTTGCCCATGGCGGTCTGCGCTTCGGGCGCGGGACCTGTCAGCGCGCCGTCGAACGCCTGATCGAACCAGTCGAGCGAAACGGCAAGCCCGCGTGCGTTATGCGTCGTCAGACGGTGGTTGGTGAAAAGAAGCTCCATGCGCCGTGCGGAGCCGTCCGCAAAGTCGCCGAAGGTCTTGTCCCACGCGGCATTCTCTGCAGTCGTGCCGAGGAATGCGGTACGCAGCGGCGAACGCAGGATCGCATCGTCCACATTGCGCTTATAATCGCGGAAGTAGCTGAACTCGTCCCACTTCGCCTGCAGCAGCAGCACGTTGTTGAAATGAATGCTTTCGGAATCGTAGGCGTTGTCCATAAACAGTTCGCCGCACTGCAGCACGGTCGCTTTCGGTTCGATGTCCGTGCCGGAATACGCAGCTGCGACGCTCCATCCCGCCCAGGTGCCCATCGAGTGCCCGCTGATGCCGAGCTTTGTTTTATCAACGTTCGGAAGCTCGGACAGGAACCGGTATGCCGCGACGCCGCCGCACGAGCTGTCCTTCACGCTGTTCCCCGCCTCATCCTTCGTATAATGATCGTTGAAGAAGGACAGAGTCGAGA
>JAFZQQ010000442.1 GCA_017620315.1 Oscillospiraceae bacterium
CCGAGCTTGGCGCGCTCCGGTTCCTGTGACCATCCTGGCGACCGCTTCCCCGTTCGGAGTATTATTTCCTGCGGCGGTATGAAATTGTGGGCGCAGTTTCTATATTATCCTCGCGGCGCATCTCAACTGCCCGCGCCGTCTACTCTCACCCCGCTTCCAAAAAAGATACTTGACAGAATCGCTCTCGTGGTTTAGATTGTTCGTATATCGGATTTCCAATTCGTCTAATCTTATAATACGTGTCAAGCCCCTCTTCGTCAAGACCTATTCTATGAACAGTTTGTAAACAGTCTAATTCGGAGGACACTTTATGCTGATCACTGACTACGACTTCGGCGCTTACGTCCTGGACGGGAAGGAGTGCTATTTCTGGATGACAAGCTGCGCCGGAGACAAGAGCTTCGGCACGAAGACGCTCCGCTTCCCGGACAGCTTGCTTTCCTTTCTGTATTTTGATGTTGACGAGATCGAACCGTCGTTCCGCAAGTTGCGCGACGATCTCTGGCAGTTGACGCTGACGCATGAGCAGGAATACGTTGACAGCGTCTTTATGGAACTGGAGGGTTTGGCAGAGCGGCACGTCTACTTTGAGGAGCTTTGCATGGACTACAAGTGGCGCGTCTCTCATGCGAAGCTCTACGACGAGTACACCGAGGACGTTCTGCGGTTGCAGTTCATCGGCGCGTTTCCGGGAGCCATGCGGACGATCCAGACGCAGCTTATCGACCTCATTGAGAACGTGCTGGACATCGACGGAGGGAAAAAGCCGATACGAAAAAAGCTGGCGGCGTTCTACCATGACAGAGGGGAGAAGACGTTTCGGTTCGCGCGCCAGCCGATGAGCTTTGAGTTGATCGACGAGGAGACCTTTGCCGAGGTGCTGCACCCGGAGTCGGCCTATGATCTGATCGACTACCATGTGCGCGAGTGCATCCGGCAGGAGACGCGGATGCGCCGCTGCAAGAACTGCGGGAGGTATTTTGCGATCCAGAGACGCTCGACCGCGGAGTATTGCGACCGCGTGATCGACGAGCGCGGGCGTACCTGTAAGGATGTCGGCGCAATCACGACGTGGGCGAAGAGCAAGAAGGACGACACGTTGTTCAACGACTATCGGCGCGAGTACAAGAAACGCTTTGCGCGCACGAAGGTCGGGAAGTACACCACGGATGCACTCTATGCCTGGGGCGAGCTGGCGCGCGCGAAGGTGGAGGAATGCAGAGAAGGAAAGTTGTCCGTGGACGAGTTTCACGAGTGGCTGGAGAATTCATGAGATGAGAAGCGGCGGAGCCGGACGCACGAGCTTGTGTGCGTCCGGCTCCGCCGGAGTATCTTTGATTACCGTTGGGTAGTTTTTTCCTCTGGATTTACTTTGCGTTCCGCACAAACCGCGTCATGATCGCCGCGGCCTGCGCGCGGCTCGCATTGTCGCCTGCGTACAGTCCGCAGCGCATCATTTCCACTTCTCCACGCCGTCGTCCTTTGTGAAGTCGTGCTCGTTGCTCGCCTCGACCATATCGAAGTAATACCACTTCGTCGGGTCTTGCAGGTCAGCGAAATACCTGATCTGATCGGGATGTGCCAGCACCCACTCCCGATCCGCGGCGCGGGCGAGCATATGGTTGACGATGGTTGCCACCTCCGCGCGGGTGATGCTGTCATTCGGCCCGAAGTTCCCGTTGCCATAGCCGCTGATCCAGCCGTAATCCGCCGCCGTTGCGATGTTGCCATACGCCCAGTGATTGCCGGGAACATCGAGGAAGCTCACCGTGCCGCCGGTCGCCTTTGCAAAGCGCGTGGCAATCGCGGTAAACTCCGCGCGGGTGATCTGCCGGTTGGGGCCGAAGGTGCCGTCTGGGAATCCATTAATGATGTTGAGGCTCGCCAGCGTATTGACCGCCGTTGCATACCAATCACCGGGCTTTACATCCGGGAAGCTCCCGATAATCGTCACGTCCTTGTCCTTGAGCAGACGGTAGAAGATCATAGCGACCTCCGCGCGCGTGATGTTCCTGTCCGGGCCGATCAGCAAGGCGCCATTTTCGTTATACCCGCTGAGGTAAACGATATGCTCGTCGGTGATGAGCCAGTCCGCAACGCCTGTCACGGTCGGATCGGTAATATCCGGCGTAGGCGTAGGCGTGGGAGTCGGCGTGGGAGTCGGCGTGGGAGTCGGCGTGGGAGTCGGCGTGGGAGTCGGCGTGGGAGTTGGCGTGGGATCGGGATCGTAGGGCGGGACATAGGGGGCGTCCTGCTCAAAGACTGCCTTGATCGTCGCGTTCGCCGTGCCGATGGTAAACTTGTTGCCGCTCAGCGTACCGCCGCCCGCGTTCACGACCTGCCACTCCTTGAAGTGCCAGCCTGCGCTCGGCGTCGCACTCAGCGTGACCACCGTGCCGCTCACGCCGGAGGCAGGCGTCGCGCTGCCCGTGCCGTGCCCGTCGTTCGTCACCGTCACGGTGTACTCCTCAAAGCCGATGGCATAGGTGGAGAAGCCGCTTGCATAGAGGAAAATGTAGCCGCCCGTCTTGTCCAGATAGTAGGTGCCGTCCACGAACCCGCCGATGGGCTTCGCCGCCAGCGCGGTCAAAATCTCGGCAATCAGATTGTGGTAGCGGTACATTTTCAGCCCCGGCTTGTTGATGTTCGCATAGGGGATGGCGATTTCCAGCACCGCGTCGTTCGACGAACCGATGTCCGTGGTCTCGACGCTTTCGGCCTCGCCCTGCGCGTCAAGCGTCGTCGTGGTCTTGTAGAGGCTCATATCGAGGAGAGTGTCGATCTCGCTGTTGTCGAGCGCCTTGATCTCCTCTGCGCCCTCGGCTTTGTCTTCGGGTTTCTTCTCGACCTCCAGCTTGACCTCGACGTCCTTTTCGCCTGCTGCCGCGGCGTCTTTTTCAGTCGCGTCGATCAACTCGTTCAGACCCTCGACGGCAACCTTCGGCGTGTCCTCCGTTTCGACCTCGACAACCGTGGACAGCTTGCCGACCGGGATATTGAACGCGGTCGCCGCCGCGCCGCCGTCCTTGACCTCGATCATGCGCGTCTCGGTATAATCGCTGTCCAGCGTGCGCACGACGACGTTATAGAACCCGTCGGGGAGGTCGCCAAACTTGAGCGTGCAATCCGCCGTGCCTTGCTGCGCGGCGATGGGGTCGTTGCCCGCCTCGATGGAAACGACCACGTCGCGCGGCGTTTCGCTTGTGACCACGACGGTGATGGAGCCGGGAGGCGGCGTCGTCTTCGGCGTGTGGAACTTGATCTCGTTGCCGACAAACGTTCCGCTCGTATGCGTCGCAACCGCGCGGTACACATAGTCCGTGTCCGTCGTCAAGCCGGTAAGCACGGCGCTGAAGGGCTTGGCAACGCTACCCACGTTCACGTTCGTCCACTCGCTTGCGCCTGCCTTTTTGTACTGGAAGCTGACCGCGCTGATGCCGTCCGTCTTGGAGACCGTGCCGTTGAGCGTGGCGCTGTCGGTTTTCAGATCGGTGGCAGCGAAGGTCGTGACCGTGGGGGGGACATTGACACGGACAACCGCCGCGGGGCTTGCGTAATGGTTCTCGTCCTCCTTGTAGCGGAACAGATAGGTCGTGCCGTCCGCGCCGGTCGAAAGCGCCCCGTCCGTCCAAGTCTTGCCATTGTCCGTGGAATACTGGATATTGACGGTGGAGCTGGTAATTTTGATGGTTGAGCTGTCCAACTCAACGGTCGGCTTCGGCTGCGTCGCCTTGTCGATCTTCCACGTCAGCTTGAGGGCATCGGTGGTGCCGTCCGGCCAGACGCAGTTGTCGTTGAGCTTCGCGGTGGCGGTGTACGTCCCAGCGTTCGTCGCCGCTGTATCGCCTGTGATCGTGCAGTTGCTCCCACCGCTCACACCGGTCTTTTCGCCGCCGTCATAGGTGTAATTCGTGACGGTCGGGAGCGCGGCGACGGTCTTGTCCTTCTCCGCGAAGATTGCCGTCAGCGCGACGTCCTTCGTCACGGTGAAGGTGTACGCGGCGCTGGTCGAGACCTGCTTGCCGCTCGCGTCCTGCCACTCGACAAACTTGTATTTGTTCGTGTCCTTCGACGTCGCGGTCAGCGTTGCGCTCGCGCCGATGGCGTACTTTCCGCCGCTTGCAAGCCCCGTGATCTCGCCCATGCTCGCGGGCAGGGCGGTCGCGGTGACAGTCGCCTCGGTGAGAATGGTCGTCCACGGCGAAGGCTCATAGTTTGTGCCGCCCGCCCAGCGGATTTGATAAGTTTTGCCCGCCGTAATCGTGATATCCGCGCCGTGGGCGAAGGTGTTTGTGCCGTCATAGACCTCGTAATACGTTTCGTTGTTTGCCTTGGCGTTGGTATCGTCCGTGACCGCGAGCTTGCCGTCCGCGACGGTATAGCCCTCGCAGCTCGCGGGGGCGTCCTGCGCCGCCTTGCGCATGGTCAGCGTGCCCGCCGTGAACGTAAGCGTATAGTTGGGCGTCGTACCCGCAAGCGCCAGCGTTCCCTGCGTGATGGAATACCCACTCGCTGTCACGGGGGAGGTCATAGTCGCATCTGTCGTCAGCTCGCCGGTCAGCACGTCCGCCGCCTTGTCACCGTTCTGGAGGCCTGTGGCGGTATAGGTCAGCGTCGGCATTGTTGTTGCGTAGCGGTAGACCATGATCTTATCGTTCGCCGTAACGGTCAGCGTCGCGGGATTCACCGTCAGTTTGACCTTGAGCGTCACAGCGGAATAATCAACCGTGTTATCCGGCGTGAAGAGTACGTCATACTCCGTCGCACCGCTGTCCGCGACGGCGGGCTTGGTGGTCGGCTCTTTACATGCGAACGTGCCGGCAACGGAGGCGCTCGTCGTCTTGTCCTTCATGCTGCCGTTGATCGTACTTGCCGAGAGCGCCTGACCATAGGTGATGGCACTCGCGCTGAGCGCGGTATCCACGACGGGGGCCATCTTCGTTACGGTCAGCGTACCGTCGGCGTAGCTGATGGCATAGTTGCCCGTCACGACGTTGTTGCCGCCATCCTTGATGACCGCCGCGCTGGGCGTGATCGTGCCGGA
>JAFZQQ010000443.1 GCA_017620315.1 Oscillospiraceae bacterium
CCACGGCGTCGGTGGTGATCTGCCGTTCGTCGTTGAGCGCCTCGCTCATGCGGCGGCCCATGACCGCGCCGGCGATCTTCAGAAAGGAGTCTTCAAACGCGGCGGAGTCAGCCTCCCTGCGCTCGTGAAGCTGTTCTTCAAACCAGCTCATACGTCCGCCACCTCCTCATTCGCTGCTCACGAGCTTTTCATACGCGCCATGGAGCGCCATGAGCTGCCCGTGAGTCCCGCGTTCGATCACCTTTCCGTGGTCGAGTACAATGATCTCGTCGCAGTCGCGGATGGTCGAGAGCCTGTGCGCGACAACAACGCAGGAGATACCGCGCTCGCGGATGGACTCTACCACGTCGAACTCGGTCCGCGCGTCAAGCGCGCTCGTCGCCTCGTCGAGAATGATTATGGTCGGATCCTGTGCGAGCACGCGGGCGATCTCCAGCCTCTGGCGCTGCCCGCCGGAGAAATCGCGCCCGCCCTCGGTGAGCTTGTATTGATATCCGCCGTCACGCTGCATGATGTCCTCGTGTATCTGTGCGTCGCGCGCGGCGAGGATCATCTCAAAGTCTTTTATCGAGTTGTCCCACATCTTGATGTTGCCGGCAACGCTGTCCTCAAAAAGAATGATGTCCTGATCCACCACCGCGACCGAGCCGGTAAAAACGCTGCGGTCTATTTCGGAGATGGGCTTTCCGTCGAACAGTATCTCGCCGCTCCACGGCTGATATAGCCCGGACAGCAGCTTCGCGAGCGTCGACTTTCCGCAGCCGGAGGCCCCGACAAACGCAATGCGCTGGCCGCGCTTGAGCTCAAGACTGAAATTTTCGATAAGCGGCGGAGCGAGACGGGAATAACCAAAGGTGACGTTTTTCATGCACAGCTCGCCGGAGAGCTTGTCCGTGAAGGCGTCCGGCTTGTCCTCTGAGTCAAAGACCGGATCGTCGGGGTACTGCATCACGTCGTCCACGCGCTCCATGTTCACGCGCATCTCCTGCAGCGTCTGGCCTGCGGAGATCAGCTGCCCTGCGGGGCCGGAGAACTGGCCGAGAAAGCCCTGGAACGCGATGATCATGCCGACGGTGAATTCGCCGTTCATGGTCAGATACACGCCCAAGATAAGTATCGCGGCGTTGAGAAGGGAGCTGATCGCTGCGGGAATGAGCCCAAGATAGCTGTTCAGCCGCGCGAAGCGCACCTCCTGCGAGTTGACCGACGCCTGATAGCCTGCCCACCTTTCAAAATAGCCGTTTTCGGCGCCGCTTGCCTTGATGGTCTCGATCATGTCCATAGCACCGACGGTGGCGCCGGAGAGCTTGCCCTGATCGCGCATGGCAACGCGGGTGATATTGATGCGCTTGGCGCTGATCCAACGGGACAGAGCGGCATTGACCGCAAGCGCGGAAAGGCTCAGCAGCGTAAGCTGCCGCGAATAGCGCAGCATCACGATGAGGTAAAAGATCATCATCACGGTGTTGAGCACCAGCGGCGCAAAGGTATCGACCAGCTGAGAGGCGATCGAGGCGTTTTCGCCCTTGCGTCCCTGTATGTCGCCCGCCATGCGCTGAGAGAAGAACTCCATCGGAAGCTTGAGGACCTTCCACATATAGGCGGAGCTGCCCACCGCCGCCATCTTGCCGTTCAGACGCAGCGAGTAGACCGTTTTGACCCAATCTGAGACGATAAGAATGAGAATAAGCACTCCGAGACCGATGAAAAACGGAGTTACCCAGGCGGGATTCTTGCCCGGCAGAAGATAATCGAGAAACGCGCGCGAAAAACCGGCGTACACAATGTTTGCCAAAGCGGCTATCGCCGTGGTGAGCACCACAAATGCGACGGCTGCTCCGGCTCCGCGCATGCGATCGCGCGCAAAGACAAGCATGGACTTCTTTTTGCCGCTCGGCTCAAAGCTCTCGCTCGGCTCGATCATCAGGCAGATACCCGTGAACGCCTCATCAAAGCGCGAAATCGGCACGGCATAGCTGCCGCGCGCGGGGTCGTTCAGATAGACCTTGTCGCCGCGAAAGCCGTCACAGACCACAAAATGGTTGAACTCCCAGTGCACGATGCAGGGGAATTTACCGTTTTCACGAAGAGCTTCCGGCTCAAGACGGTAGCCTTTTGCGGTCATGCCGTAGCTGCGCGCGGCCAGCAGAATGTTCTTGGCGGTCGAGCCGTCGCGGCTCACGCCGCAGTCAGCGCGAACCTGTTCAAGCGGTATCCATTTGTTGTAAAAAGCCATTATCATGCACAGACAGGCCGCGCCGCACTCCAGCGCCTCAAGCTGCATTACAACAGGCACCTTTGCCACGCCGCCGCGCACGGGCTTTTTGACTTTCTGATCCGGCATTTCTTTCACCTGCGGCATATCAGTTTGTGACGAGAGTTATGGGTGCTATGGCCTCCGTTGTGCCGTCGGCGTTTACGGCGTCCAATTTGGAAAGCGTGCTCCACGCAAGTATACCGAGCAACAGCAGCGTAACAGCCGCAAGCACCAGCCACACCGAGGGCGTGGTGACACGGATGTAATCGTTAAGCTGCTCCGGAGAGGATACCCTTTCCATGCTCTTTTCTCTGAAAAGCCCGCTCATAGCTGACTGCCTCCTGTTTATACAAGAATAATTGCCTTATTTTTTCACGGCGTCGTTGACCCAGAGACGGTCATCCAGAGCGATGACAAGCCCGTCCAGATCGGCCTTGCTGACGACGACGTAGTCGTCGGAAAACAGTGAGATCGCCTTAAAGGCCTCGGCAAGGCGCTCGGACGCCTCGGCGTAGACCTCCGTGCGCTTGGCGACGTCGTTTACATGGCGGGCGCGGTTGAGCAGCGCGGTGAGCTCGGCGTCGTCCCAACCGTAGCCGGAGTCTTCCGTGAAGCACCAGTAGAGCATGTCGGCGTCGTTCCATTCAAAGGCGCGCGAGCCGATCTCGTATTCGCCGGAGCGCATCATTTCCTTAATGAAGTCCGCCTCGTAGTACTCCACCTGCACGTCAGCGCCGATTGCTGCAAACTGCTTTTGCAGCACCGGCACCACGACCGTGAAGCTCGCGCGGTCGGCGGGCAGCATCATATTGAGCCGCAACGCTTGGCCGCCGCGCTCGACGATCCCGTCGCCATCGCTGTCCTTCCAGCCGGCCTCCGCGAGGATCTCTTTTGCGCGCGCGGGGTCATACATGAGCTTTTCGGCAAGCAGCGCCTCCTCCTCGGGGCTGTAGCCTGCCTGCGCCGGGGCGATGAAGCCGAACGTCGGATAGACCATACCGCCCACCGCATCGTTGAGCGCGTCGCGGTCAACGGCATAGGTCAGTGCCTGACGCACGGCAGCGTCGGTAAGCGCGCCTCTTTCGGTGTTCAGGTTCAGATAGCACACGCCGGGCTGCTGGAAGGTGTAATGCTTGAAGGCGGGGTCGTTTTCAGTCCCGGTCAGGCAGCTGATCGGCGCCCGGTACGCGCAGTCCACCTCGCCGTTTTTCAGCGCGCTCAGGCACTCCTCGGCGTTGGGGATAAAGCGGATGACCACGGTTTCAAAATTGGGGGCGCCGTGGTTTTTCAGCTCGGGATTGTATGTGTGGAAATACTCGTTGCGCTTGAGCACGATGTGCGAGCCGGCGACCCAGTCCTCCACGCGGTAAGGGCCGTTCATCACGGGATGCCGGTTGAACTCCCACTCGTTGACGCTCTCCGCAGCCGCCACGTCGACGATGCCGCCGAAAACACACGAGATGGTCGCGAGGCTGTAGGGCGACGGCTCGCTGAAATAATAGCGAACCGTCCGCGCATCGACGACCTCGACCTTGGTCACCGTGTCCAGATCCCCCGCATATTCACTGATCGCAAGAAAGCGCTCCGTGGACGCCTTGAGCGCCGCCGCGTCCAGGATGTTGCCATTGCTGAATTTGGCGTCGGCGGGCAGGACAAACTCGATGTATTCGTCCGTCAGCGTGAAGGACTCCGCGAAGCTGGGATACAGCTTCGTGAGGTCGGTGCTGTAAACAATCAGGGGCTCCGTGAGCAGCATGTTCACGATGTTGGCGTAGCTGATCTGCTGCACGTCAAGCCCCTCGACCTCGTCGCTTATGGCAATGACGAGCGTGTTTTCGTCCGGCAGAGGTACGGTTGGAGCTGCGGGTGTTTCCGACTTCGGAGCCTCGGCGGATCCGGCGCCGGGCGTTGCGGTTTCACCGCTTTTGCCGCAGGCTGACAGAAGAACACAGCCGGCGGCAAGGAGCATGAGAATAACGGAGCGACAGCGTTCTTTCATTTGAATACCCCTTCTTTCTGTTAGATCAATGTGAAATCGAAATCATATAAATATCTACTATCCCATACTATACCTTATCCTAACAGATTTCGCGCGGGAATGCAACGAAAAAAACACTTGACAGGTAAACGTTCGTTCACTAAAATGTAAACGAACGTTTACCAAATGCGCTTTAATAGTCGCGCGGCGCTTTTTGACGGCGCTCTAATCAAAGTAATATATGGAGGAACGATATGGCAAGCGACAACATCATCATAAGAAGAGAAACGGAGAGCGACTTCCGCGCGACTGAGGAGCTGGTGCGCGAGGCGTTCTGGAACGTATACCGGCCCGGCTGCCTTGAGCATTATGTGCTGCACAGGTTCAGGTGCGATCCTGCTTTTGTGCCGGAGCTGGATTTTGTTATGGAGAAGGACGGAAAGCTGATAGGACAGAATATTTTTGTCCGCGCGGCGATACGCACGGACGACGGACGCGACGTTCCGGTCATGGCGATGGGGCCCATCTGCATAACGCCGGAGCTGAAGCGCCGGGGCTACGGCAAGCGGATCCTCGACTACTCGCTTGAACGCGCCGCGGCGCATGGTGTGGGCGCGGTATGCTTTGAGGGCAACATCGGGTTCTACGGCAAGAGCGGCTTTACCGTCGCAAGCAGCTTCGGCATAAGGTATCACGGAGTTCCGGAGGACGAGGACGCATCCTTTTTCCTCTGCAGGGAGCTCCTGCCGGGGTATCTGGACAGCGTAAAGGGGGTTTATGCTCCACCGGAGGGATATTTCACCGCGGAGCGCGAGGCTGCGGCGTTCGAGCGTTACGATGCGACCTTCCCGCCAAAGGAAAAGCTCCGACTTCCCGGCCAGCTCTTTTAAGCCAGAACAGAGAAAAAGCCGCATGACCCATATACGGGCCGTGCGGCTTTTCGATGCATAACGATGACTTTCGTGCCGGCATTATTTCGCGGGAGGATCGACGCGCTTGGGGATGACGGCGAAGACCGAAAGCGGCTCGGCGCCGCTGTTTACAAGGCTGTGGCTGTGGCCCTGCGGGCAATAGTGGCAGCAGCCGGGGCGCATGGGCTCCTCGGCTCCATCGCAGAGCACCTTGCCCGTTCCGCTTATTCCGTAAAAGATCTCGTAGTTGTCGTTGTGCGCGTGCATGCCTATGGACGAGCCGGGCTCGAGCGTCAGGATCATGATCCGGGCATAGTCGTCCTCAAAGGTGTGCTTGTGAACGCTGCCTTCTCCGTCGCGCATGCGGTGAATGATCTCCTCCGGGATGTCGTTCAGTCTGATCTCCATGATAAACGTCCTTTCTCAGCATGATTATCCGGCGCCGCAGCGCGGCGTCATTTATTTTCCTTGCGTTTGCGGAACAGGTACTCGTCGAGCTCCTTTTTGACGTCCTCGGGGATCTCTCTGGACACGGGGCAGTGGGCGGACTGTGCCATGCGCCGGGTGAACTCGGTGATGAACGCGATATCCTTTTGCAGCTGCTCCCTGCTCAGCACCTCCGCGAGGTCGTAGCGGCAGTGTATGGGGGCGACGTCCTTGCTCGCGATCCTCGCGAGGGACACGGCGGGCACGCCTTTGTCGGCAAACGGAGTGGAGTCGCTGGAATAGACTCCGGTGGAGGCGGATACGGGGAAGCCCAGCTCCGCGCCCATATAGCTCAAATAGTGCGCGAGCTTGTTCTCGGCGGAGACTTTGGCGATGAACTTGCCCATGATGGTGCCGATCATGTCCAGATTGATGTTCATGGCTATCTTTTCAAGCTCCGCTTCGTGGTCGCGGACGTACGCCTTTGAGCCGAGCAGGCCGCGCTCCTCGCTGCCGCAGAAGATAAAGCGCAGCCCATAGCGCAGCTTTTTGCCGCTGAGCGCCTCCATCACGCCCAGAAGTCCCGCGCAGCCGGACATGTTGTCATAGGCGCCGTGGGAGAGGGCGGTGGTGTCGTAGTGCGCGGAGAGGGCGATCCACTCGTCCGTTTCCCCGGGCAGCTCCGCCACGACGTTGTGCGACTCGCCCTCGAATTCACGCTGACGGATGACGATGCGCACGGTCTTTACCTTGTTCTTTACAAGGGATACGGCGTCGGCGGAGTGGAGCATCGCGCACAGCACCTTTCTCTCCTCGCCGACGACCTGCGCACGCAGATCGCGCTCGTCGATGTCGCGGTTGGGGAAGTGCA
>JAFZQQ010000444.1 GCA_017620315.1 Oscillospiraceae bacterium
AACCCGTTGCCCGCGCACACCGCAAGGAAACCGTACGGCTTGCGCTCCTCGGGCTCGCAGGGAAGCGGAGAGGCAAGGCTGCCGCAGCCTTCATCCTCCTCAAGCTCGTCGGCGGAGACGGTCTTGCGTCCGGCTGCCATGTCCTCCTGCTGGATACGCATGTTCTCGATCTTCGCGACTTCAAGCGTTCCGTACTGCTGCGCGGCGTTGAGCGCGTCGCCCGGGGTATCGGTGTGAACGTGGACCTTGAACATATCGTCGCCCTCGCTGACAACGATACTGTCGCCGATGGAGTCGAGATACTCACGGAAGGGCGCGAGATCGCACTGCTTTGTCTTGCGCACGATGAACACGGTGTCGAAGGTGAAGGTGATATCCTCGTCGCCCAGCTCGGCAAAGTCTGCCTTGTCCCGCGTCTCAACGGCAGCGTCCTGCTCCGGAAGGCGCTCGCCGCGAAGGCCGGAGAGCATGCCGCCGAGTATGATGAGATAACCCTTGCCGCCCGCGTCGACGACTCCGGCGCGCTTGAGCACGGGGTTCATGTTAACGGTCTCACGCAGGGTCGCCTCGCCCTGGCGGATAGCGGCCTCGAGGATATGCTCCACGCTGTTGCATTCGCCCGCGGCACGCATGGCCGCGTCGGAGGCAAGACGTGAAACGGTGAGTATCGTGCCCTCGGCGGGCTTCATCACCGCGCTGTATGCCGCGGCGACGCCCTCCTGCATCGCGCTTGCGAGCGTAATGCCGTCGGCGGTGACAAGCCCCTTGAGGCTTTTGGCAATGCCGCGGAAGAGCAGCGAGAGGATCACGCCGGAATTGCCCCTCGCGCCGCGCAACATTGCGTTGGCGGCAATGCCCGCGACCTCGTCGACGGACTTGGGCTCGGCCTTTTGAAGCTCGGCGGCGGCCGTCTGTATGGTGAGGCTCATGTTCGTCCCCGTATCGCCGTCTGGCACGGGGAAAACGTTAAGATCATTTATGCTCTGCTTCGCAGCCGTTACGGACGCCGCGCCGAAGAGCAGCATATCCCTGAACTGGGCTGCGTTTATGGTATCCTGCATGGGACAAGGTTCCTCCTACATCGTAATGCTGTCGACGCAGACGTCAACGCTGCGAATGCGGGCGCCGGTATTCTTGCTGACAAGATAGCGCACCTGCGAAATGATCTCGCGTGAAATGGCGACCATGTTTACGCCGTGCTCGACGATGATGTGCAGCTCGATGGAAATGTCTCCCTCGTCGTGCTGGGTTATATGGACGCCCTTGCTCATCGCTTCGCCGCGAAGCAGATGGACGATGCCGTCGGTCATGGATCGGTATGCCATGCCCTTGACGCCGTAGCAGCTGGTCGCGGCGGCGCCGGTGATGTTGGAGAGCACCGCGTCGCTGATTAGTATCTCGCCCTTGTCGGTTTGGAGCTTGAACATATAGGGTCTCCTTTCGCCAATGTCCTTTTCCGTATTAGCTGTATACAATTAAATAATTATAATACGTCTTCCGTAAAATAACAATAGTGACAGTTGACTAAAAACTGGGTATTGCAAAACGCGAAAGTTTCTCGTAAGATAAAACAAGGTATATGATTTCGACGCGGTTTGCCAAATGCGGCCGCAGCGAGGGAAACACAGACGAGAGGGGGAGGACCGGCTTGCGTGTTATCACCGGAACGGCCAGAGGCAGACGATTGGGCGAGCTGAAGGGCATGGAGACGCGCCCAACCGCGGGAAAAGTCAAGGAGGGCATATTCAGCGCGCTTCAGTTTGACATTGAGGGACGGCGCGTGCTGGATCTCTTTGCGGGCACCGGGCAGATGGGCATAGAGGCGCTTTCGCGCGGGGCGGAGTCCTGCGTGTTCGTTGACCGCAGGGCCGACGCCGTCAAGCTGGTCAGGGAAAACCTGGAGGTTTGCGACCTGACGGACAGGGCTCAGGTCTTTTGCGCCGACGCGATGGGCTTTCTTGCCTCAAATCGTGCGAGGTTCGACCTTGTTTTTCTGGATCCGCCCTATGCCGACGACATCCTTGAACGCTCGATGGAGCATATCGTAAAGTTTGACATTCTTGCTCCGGGTGGTATAATCGTAGCCGAGTGCCCCGCAGAAAAAACGATTCCCGCGCCGGGCGAGCCCTGCGGATTATATCGCGAGTACCGCTATGGCAAGATAAAGGTCACGGTCTTCCGCCGCGACGAAAAGGAGCAAATATGAAAACAGCGGTTTATCCCGGCAGCTTCGACCCCGTCACGCTTGGGCATCTGGACGTCCTTTCCCGCGCCGCTGCACTTTTTGACAGGGTCTTCGTCTGCGTTATGATGAACGCGGGAAAGAATCCCATGTTTACCGCACAGCAGAGATTCGAGATGCTCTGCGCCGCAACGAACGGACTTGAAAACGTCACCGCGGAGCTCTGGACGGGGCTGCTTGCGGACTATGCCCGAAGCAGGGACGCGCGCTGGCTCGTCAAGGGCGTGCGCAGCGCGACAGACTTTGACGACGAGTTTTCGATGGCGCAGATCAACCGCGCGCTCGACGGAGAGCTTGACACGGTGCTCATCCCATCAAGAGCAGGGCTGATGCATATCAGCTCGACGATGGCACGCGAAATGATTAAATACTCTCAGCCGCTGGAGCTTTGCATGCCGCAGGCGGCTATCCAACTTATGAAAGGGTGGAACAGTGATGGCAAATCGTGACGTCATGACTCTGATTGATATGCTGTATGAAATGGTGAACGACGCGAAGAACGTCCCGCTGAGCGGAGACAAATGTATCATCGAACGCGAGACCGCGCTCGACCTGCTCGACGAGATTCGCGCCGGACTTCCGGCCGAGCTCAAGCGTGCGCAGGATCTGATCAGCGCCAAGGAAGATTATGTAAACTCCGCGAAGCGGGAAGTCGGAAGAATGATGCAGCAGGCGGAGAGCGACGCGAAAAACAAGGTCGCCGACAGCGAAGTGCTTATCGCTGCCAGAGCACGCGGGCATGAGATCATCCAGCGCGCGGAAGACCGCTCAAACGAGATATACCGCGTGGTAAACGAGTACACAGAGGACGCGCTGCGACGCACGGAAGAGGCGATACAGGCGGCTTTGGACGAGGTGAAGGACAGCCGGGTCAAGTTCCGCGCAGCCTCTCTCGCGCGCCGTCAAAAGGATCGCGAGGATCTGACAAGATCTGCACGGGGAGATGGCAAAAAACAGGGAGAAAATTTGTAAGAATTAACCAAAACCAAACACTGCACCCAGATTTGGGGTAATAATATGCGCCTCGCCACCAAATATTGTGGCGGGGCGCCTTTTCTGCGAAAAATTAAGAACAGACGTTTGAACATACTCAAAGTGTGACAAAAATCGCATTTATTTTTTTCCTTGATTTTTCTGTCAACCTAAATTATACTTCAAGATGGTGGTGGGAAGTGGTGAATTTTCCCATAAAGTGGAGCGCCGCTTCAGGACCAACCCAGTTTATGCCCGCTGCACACGCGGCGGACGTGTTTTGAAAGAGAGTGGAGCCGGGCCTGTCTCCTCGAAAAAAGGGGGGACGGGGGCTTTGCCCTCGGTTTGGCCTTTTCGGAAGGGGGGACAGCCGTGATCGGTCAGTATCAACACAATATCGACGCGAAGGGGCGGCTGTTTATTCCCGCAAAGCTGCGCGAGGAGTTGGGGGATACGTTCTATGTGACGATCTCACTGACGGATCGCTGCCTCACGATCTATTCGGATCAAAGCTGGCAGAAGCTGACCGAAAAATTTGACAATCTTCCGTATACGGATGCGAGAAAGGCCGCTCGTCTGATTTTCGCGAATACCACAAAATGCGAACCGGACGGACAGGGACGCATACTCCTGCCGCAGAAGCTGCGCGATTACGCGGGACTTAAAAAGGACGTCGTGGTCGCGGGCGTGTCCGCGATGGTGGAGATATGGGACGCGGAGAAGTGGACGGCGATGGAGAACGCCGACATGGAAAGCGACGATCTGTTCTCGCTCGCCCAGGCGCTGCGCATTTGATATGGATGCTGACTTCGGACACAGAAGCGTTCTGCTTGACGAGTGCATAAGCGCGCTTGAGATCAAACCGGACGGGATATACGTCGACGGCACGCTCGGCAGGGCGGGCCATTCGTCCGAGATCGTGCGCCGATTGACGACCGGAAGGCTCATAGCGCTCGACCGCGACGAGACCGCGCTTGACGCGGCGCGGGAGAGACTGAGGGAGCATCTGGATCGCGTGACGCTTGTGCACAGCAATTTCAGCCGCCTCGGCGAGGTGCTCGACGGACTTGGGATCGCGGGTGCAGATGGGATGCTGTTTGACCTGGGAGTATCTTCCCCGCAGCTTGACGACGCTGAGAGAGGCTTTTCTTACAGACAGGACGCTCCGCTGGATATGCGTATGGATCGCAGCGCGCCGCTGACAGCGAGAGAGTTTGTGAACGGCGCGCCTTATGAGGAGCTTCGGCGTATCCTGTTTGAGTACGGAGAGGAACGATACGCTCCGCAGATAGCAAAGGCTATATGCGTAAGGCGCGAAGCATCGCCGATCGAGACGACGCTGGAGCTCGCTGAGCTTATCCGCGAGGCCATGCCCGCAAAGGCGCTGCGGGAAAAGCAGCATCCGGCAAAGCGAAGCTTTCAGGCGATACGCATTGCCGTGAACGGCGAGCTGGACGAGCTGCCGCCGATGCTCGACGCGGCGCAGGAACACCTTAACCCCGGCGGAAGGCTTGCGGTGATAACCTTTCATTCGCTGGAAGACCGCATAGTCAAGCAAAAGCTGAAAGAGCTTTCGACCGGATGTATATGTCCGCCGGAGTTCCCCGTTTGTGTGTGCGGGAGGACTCCGAAGCTGAAGCTCGTGACCCGCAAGCCGATATTGCCGGGCGAAAGCGAGCTGAACGAGAATCCCCGCGCGCGCAGCGCCAAGCTGCGCGTCGCCGAAAAATGTTGAGTTACCCGCAGGAGAGGAGAGAAACGCATGTCAAGTCGTCCCGCAAGACAGATGAACAGAAACAACCACTACGTTTCGGGCAACCTCGCGTATGATTATGATTATCTGGAACGCGAACGGCAGCAAAGGTCGGAGAGGGAACGACAGGAATACATACGGCCGCATGAAGGCGAGCCTGCGCCGCGCAAACAGCCGCAAAAAAGGAGCGTGGCGCGTCCAAAGCACCGCGAGCGCATTCACGTTTCTCCGATGGCGGTCCTCGGCTTTGCGGCGATCGCGGTCATGCTTGTGGCGCTGCTGACAAGCTATGCGGAGCTGACCGCCATATCGCACGACGTCGTGACGATGCAGCGGGAGCTTTCAACGCTTGAGGACGAGCATGTACAGCTTTTAAGCCGCTATGAGCGCACCTTTGACCTTGCGGCGATCAAAAACGCGGCTGAAGCCGCGGGAATGGCAAAACCGAGCTCATCTCAGATCTATTACGTGGATCTCTCGGCGCCGGACAGTGTAGTCCTTTACCAGCGCGCGGAAACAAACGTGCTGGGCCGGGCGCTCGCGTTTGTCGGAAACGACTTTTCGGCGCTTGTGGAATATTTCAAATAAGCTATGCTATACATAAGGAGTGAGGAACATCCTTGCTCCTTATGTCCCGTATTTGAAGGAGACTCACTTATGGCACAGACCCCGAAAAGAAGACCGGAATCGGCGCGCCGGGCCAATCGCATGATCGGGCAGCGCACATTGATACTGCTTGCAATATTTGGCTTCGCGGCTTTTGCCGCACTCTTTTCGAAGCTTTATGAATGGCAGATAACGCGGCACTACGAGCTGCAGGATCTCGCGGTGCGCCAGCAGACGCTGCGCACGACCGTTGGCGCGTCGCGGGGCGCGATATACGACCGCAACGGGCGCACGCTCGCGATATCGTCAACGGCAGAAAACGTGTGCATCTCTCCGCGCCAACTGAAGAAGGACGGCGTGAACGGCACGATCGTCGCGCAAAAGCTCTCGGAGATACTCGGTGTGAGCGAGGAGTTCGTGCTTGAGAGCATGGAGGCGGACACAAGCTACCGCGTGATAAAAAAGCGTGTGGAGCAGGAGACCGCGGACAAGGTGCGCGAGTTTATCAACGAGAACGGTATCGGAAACGGGATATTCTTTGAGCAGACTGCAAAACGCTACTATCCCTTCGGCTCCCTTGCCTCCAACGTCATCGGCTTTACAAACGAAAACGGCGGCGCGTACGGCCTGGAGGCCGTGTACAACGATGAAATGAGCGGCGAAAGCGGCATGGTCATCATGGCCAAGGACGTCAACGGCACGCCGATGCTCTATCAGTATGAGCAGTATTTTGACGCGCACGACGGCTGCTCGCTCAACACGACGCTCGACACGACCGTGCAGTATTACCTGGAAAAGGGCCTTTCGGAGCTGGAGGCGCGATATGGCACGGGCAAGGGCGCCACGGGTATCGTAATGGACGTTCGCACCTCCGCGATACTTGCGATGGCGTCGCTTCCTAACTACGATCTCAACGACCCCGGAGCGCTATATAACGATTTCCTTACGCAGGGCATGAGCGAGGAGGAGGTCGTCGAAAAGCTTTCCGACCTGCGCTACAGGCAGTGGAGAAACAAAGCGATCAACGACACCTACGAGCCCGGCTCGACCTTCAAGATACTCACGCTTTCCATGGGACTTGAGGAGGGCGTGATCGGCCTGGGCTCGACGTTCGAGTGCTCGGGCAAGACCGTTGTGGAAAAGGAGACGATCAATTGCTCGAACCGCAGCGGGCATGGGCACCAGACGCTGAAGCAGGCTGTGGGGAACTCCTGCAACCCTGCGTTCATCAACATCGGGCTCAAAGTCGGGAACGAGAAGTTTTATCAGTACATGAAGGCCTTCGGGCTTACCGAAAAGACCGGGATAGATACCACCGGTGAGGCAAGCGGCTTTGTCAACAGCGAGATCGAACGCTCAACGCTTGCGCTTGCCTGCTATGCCTTCGGACAGAACTTCAACGTCACCCCGGTCGCGCTGATCGCGGCGCAGGCGGCCTGCATCAACGGAGGCTATCTGCGCACGCCGTATTTGGTCGACCAGGTCGTCGACAGCGAGGGCAACATCGTCTACCGGCACGACACGACGCCCGTGCGTCAGGTCATCTCCGAGCAGACCAGCGCCACCGTGCGCGAGATACTTGAATACGTCGTCGCCGAGGGCACGGGC
>JAFZQQ010000445.1 GCA_017620315.1 Oscillospiraceae bacterium
GTTTGTCAAAAAGTGACATTAGACGCTTTTTGACATAAATAAGCGTATCAGATGATTTTGACGTCGGTTATTGAAGCTGGCGTGTAGTCCCTGGTAAACACTTCGATCGCTGATTCCTTAACCAGAATGCACCTCATTTTGTTGCCGCAAACCGTGTGGACAAAGTTTGCGTTCGGAGACCAGCGGAACCAGCTCTTGCAGGTGTCACAGAGATACAGATACGCCGGGGAATCATTGCCGCCGGCGCCCCCGCTCACGGAATCCATCGCGTCGTCGCTGAGCATTTGCATTTCCATGGGGTTTTTGTTCATCATGTCGTTCATGCCATCCATTTTTTTCATGACAGCGTCTCCTTTCATTTGCCATTCTGATTGTTGATACGGAACGTTTTTCAATGTGGCAGTACAAACTGAGAATAATCGAAAAAACGTCACCAAAGCATTGTGCTGTTGAACCGCGGGAACGCGTCTCCCTCCGCTTGCTCGAGATAAAGGACCTCCTCCGAGCCGGTTTGGAACACGATCTCCTCAAAGGTGCCGTCCTCTCTGAGAAGCGTTGCGAACAGCCGGCAGTCATTGCGCCAGCCGTCCTCGTACCGCAGCTCGCGCAGCCAGCCGTCGCGGCAGAAGAATCCGTCGGTACAAACGACGCGTTCCTCCTTGTATGCGTTCGGATCCGCCTGATACGCGGCGGTCGTGAATTCCCTGCCGTTGAGCAGAACCGTGAGCTTTGAGCCGTCGAAGCGGAGCGTCACGTCGGCGAAGCGCCCCGCGCCGCAAAAGTCTCTGTCTTCGATCGACTGCGTCCAGTAATACGGGACCTCCTTCGCATCGCCGACGCCTCCGCCGGAGCCGCCGGGAACCGGCTGAGCGAGCTTTTGTTCCCAGACCTCGCGCAGACTGGCGGCGGTCGGAGGGGCGCTCACCGCGCAGCCCTCGGGGAAGCTGGGGGCTTTTTCCTCCGCACCGTAATAGTCGGGGACGGCGCCGGTGAATACCGCGCGCCTGAGAGAGTCGCAGCGTGCAAAGGCGTGTTCGCCGATGCTCCGGACGTTATCTCCGAAGGTGACGGAGCTGAGACCGGCACAGCCGCTGAACGCAGCCTTTCCGACACTGAACACGCCGTCGGGGATATCAAGCTCCCCGGAGAGCGCGGAGCAGTCGTAGAAGGCGTAGCCCTTGATATGCTCCAGCGAGGCGGGCAGCGGGGAGAGCGCAGTGAAGCCCGAGCAGCCGGAGAAGCTGCCGACGCCGACGGAGCGCAGCCCCTCGGGAAGGGTGAGCGTGCCAGTGAAGCCGGCGTCCTCAAAGGCGTTGTCGCCGATGATCAGAAGTGAGTCGGGGAGCGCCAAAGCGCCGGACAGATTTTTGCAGCCGCGAAAGGCGTCGGACGAAATAAAGCTCAGCCCTGCGGGCAGCTTCAGTAAAGTGAGACTCGCGTCGTACTCGAACGCGCTTCTGCCGATGAACTCGACGCTGTCCGGCAGCGTGAGCGCGCCGGAGAGCTGTTTGCAGCCACCAAACGCGTATTCGCCGATGCTCAAAAGCCCCTCGGGCAGCGTCAGTGTCCCGTCGAAGCCGCAGCCGCCGAACGCCGATTCCTCGATGACCGTCACGCCGTCAGGTATCGTGAGGCCGCCCCTTACGGAGGCGCAGCTGCTGAAGCAGGCGTAGGGTATCGAGGTCAGGCCGGCCGGCAGCTTGACAGCGCCGTCAAAGCCGCACTGGGAGAAGGCATAGTCGCCCAAGCTTGTGACCGAGTCGGGGAGGACGAGGTCGCCTGTCAGCTTTTCGCACTTGTAAAACGCGCTTTTCCCGATGGCTTCAAGCCCTTCGGGAAGCGTTAACGCGCCGCAGGCGGCGCTGAGCTTGGAAAACGCCTCGTCGCCGATGCTCCTGAGAGCACCCGACAGGCGGACGCCCGTGAAGCCGGAGCACATGGTAAACGCGTAACCGCCGACATTCTCCACCGCGTCCGGCAGCGTCAGCACGCCGGTCAGACCCGAGCAGCCGTAAAAGGCAAATTCGCCGATCTCGCGCAGGCTTTCGGGAAGAACAAGCTCGCCGCCGAGCTGCTGATTTGAGTAGAACGCCTCACCCGCTATGGAGGTGACGCCCTCGGAAATAACGAGCTTTTTGATGGGATAATCGCTCCACATAAAGCGATTGGGCGTGACCATCTCGCCCCTGCCGCTTATGGTGAGTATCTTCTTCGCGCGGTCATACTCCCACTTCATCGATTCGCCGCAGCTTCCTCCGGTTTCAAGCTTTTTTGCGCCGCAGCCGAAAAGACTGATCATAACAACGACCCCCATGATCAAAGCAAGCGTACGTTTCATTGCAATTACCCCTTTTGAGACGATATGGCATACAAAGCCGCAGGCCCTGTATGCCATATCATTGATACTATGGAACGATGTCAGCGGCGGATGCTTCCGGAGGTCGACTCGGCGCGCTGGCCGCCGGCACCGGCGGGCTCGGAGGTGGAAAGGTAATCCGAGCTGATCCAGCCGAACTTGTTTTCATACTTGACGAAAGACCAGTTGTTCTCCTTTGCGGCGACCTGCACCGCCTCGCCGTAATCGACGGTGGTAATGCGGTCATAGCTGGTGCCGGGGCCGCTGCGCATATTTACGCCCGCGGTGGTATAATAGGTGACGTATCCGTCGAGAAGGGTGGTCGGCTTAACCTTGAGCTCGTTATGACCGGAGAGATCCAGCCAGGCGACCGGAGAAGCGGGAGTGTCTGACGTGCCGGGAACGCTGGGATCGGTGCTCGTTCCGGGAATGGCGGGCAGCGGATCGACCTTGGGAGTTGTGGTTGCGGCGGCCTTTGCGGCCTCAAGGTCGTTGTTCAGTCGGCTGACCGTGTCGTTGAGCTCCTGCACCTGTGCCTCGGCGGCCTTGAGCTTCTTGTCCGCGGACTTGAGCCGTGAGCCAAAGACGATCGAAACGACGAGCAGGATGATGACCGCGGCGACCAGACATAAAAAGAGAATAAAGAGCGGATTGTACTTTTTGTTCCTTTGCGTAACGCGACGACCTTCCATGATGAAAAACCTCCATGCGCTCATGCGCCGTAATAGTGTGCTGAAGGGCTCAGCCGAAAAACGGCATCTTGCGAATCCTGCATCCTATAATACAAGATGTGGTAGCATTATGTCAAGTGCTCTTGTTCTTTTTGACGACAAAATTTGCAAAAAGTTTCCGGATGATATATACTAATTAAAAATATCGCCGGCCGGACGTGCCGATGAAGGGGGGAGCGGGGTGCCGCAAAGATCCGGCGAGCTTGCGCAGCGCGTGTCTTATCTGTATGCCTGCGCGCTTTTGACTGTGCATTATCTGTTTTTGCCCTTCGGCGGCTACGAGCGTATGATGGAGGGAAAGTACGTCTGCTTTCTCGTGCTGACCGGAGGCTATGTGGCTGCGATGTGCTTTGTATCTCCGTTCAAAAAGCCGCGTTTTGACGCCGTGAGGCTTTGCGCCGCGCTGTATATCGGCTTTTCCGCGGTCTCGGCGCTGCTCTCGCCCTACGGTGTTCACACGCTGCTCGGCGGCTCGCGGCGCGAGGGGCTTATCACGCTCACGCTTTATGCTGCGGCGTTTTTTTTGCTCTCCGGCTCTCTTCACACGGACAGAAGGCTTCTTTGCATTGCCGCGCTCGCGGTCTCGCTTTGCGACGTGCTTGCGCTTGCACAGACGGCTGGGGCGAATGTTTTCGGGCTTTATCCCGCCGGGCTCGGCTATTACGACGGAGACCTTGCCTATGCGGGCTTTTTCGCGGGGACGTCGGGAAACATCGACTTTACCGCGTTCCTTCTTGCCCTTGCGCTCTGCGTGATGCTCGCCGCGGCCGTCCGGCTGGGCTGTTGGGTTCTCGTGTTACCCGCCGCGCTGACTTTCTTTGTGCTTTTGCGGCTTGACGTATCGGGCTCGCTTTTCGGCGCCGCCTTCGCGGCTGTCTGGAGTCCCGCGCTGCTCGTCAAAGCGCACAGGCGGCAGATGCTGTTCTTCTCCGCCGCGCTCAGCATTTTTGCGCTGTTGTTTGCTCTTCTCTACAAGGGCGACAGCGGCGCGGTTTCGGAGGCAGCGCGGTTCCTGCGAGGGGAGGCGGAGGGCTCCTTCGGCTCGGGACGGATTGCCCTCTGGAGAAACTGCCTGCCGCTTGTGCGGGAGAGACCGCTGTTCGGAGGAGGACCGGATACGCTCTGGCTTCGCGGCGTCGAGCCGTTCACCTGGATGAAAAACGGCGAGGCGGTGCCCTCGGACGTCACGGCGGCGCACAATGAATACCTCAACATTCTCGTCAATCAGGGCGCCGCGGCGCTGGCGGCTTATGCCGCGATGCTCGGCTGCGCGCTGGCGCGCTGCTTCCGGCGCGCGGAGGATGCGCGCTTCGCGGTCTGCGGGGCCGGACTTCTGTGCTATACGGCGATGGCCTTTTTTTCAATTTCGACATGTATTACAGCGCCGTATATATGGTTCCTGTTGGCTGTTGTGCAGAAAGACGAAATAACAGTTGAAAATCACAGAAGTTTATAATATAATATATCGGGATTTTTGAATTGAAACTGAAAGTGTGGTGATAGCATGACAAAGGAGGCCATCCAGGCTGTCGCGGCAGTGGAGGAAAAGAGCCGCACGGCAAGGACGGAAGCCGAGGCGCGCGTCAAGCAGGCGCTTGCCGAAGCGGAGCGCGAAGGGCAGGCACAGTTCCAGAAGGCACGCCGCGAGGGCGCCGAGAACGGCAAGGCTATGCTCAAGGCGGCTGAGGAACGCGCCGCGCGCGCCGCTGAAGAGATCGCCGGACGGGCGGAGGCCGAAAGCCGCGAGCTCTGCTCGTCGGCAAAGGCACGCCTTGAGGAGGCGGCAGAAATGATTGTCGGAAGGGTCGTGAAGAGCTGAAATGATCGTAAAAATGAAAAAGCTCCGTGCCATTGCGATGGCGGACGACCGCGCAAGGCTGATCGAAGCGCTGCTGCATCTGGGCTGCCTGGAGATCAGCGAGCCGACGGACAAGCTTGCCGACCCCGAGTGGGCGGCGCTGCTGCACCGTCAGGATTCGGCGCTTTCTCAGAGAAAGGCTGAGCTTGCCGACGCGGATACGGCGCTCGCCGCCATCAAAAAGTACGGAAGAACAAAGGAAAAAGCGCTGCATCTGCGCCCGGGAGTGAGCGAGGCCGATTTTCTCGGCGAGGGCGCGATCGCAAACGCGGAGGGAGCAAGCCGCGAGATAAACGAAAGCCTCAAGGAATACGCGAGACTTCAAAGCGAGGAAAACCGGCTCGTCGCGCGCAGGGCGGGGCTTGCCCCGTGGGAGGCGCTGGACGTTCCGCTTGAAGGCACGGGAACGGCGCATGCGCTCACAAGACTGGAGGTCTGTCCCTCCGGCGTCGATCTCGACGCGGTCCGGGCCGATATCGCCGCGGCGGACGCTGCGGCTGAGCTCTACGAGATCAGCGCGGACAAGCAGCAGAGATATGTGTGCCTGCTCTGCCTGAAAAGCGACGAGGAGAGCGTGCAGGAGCTGCTTCGTCCCTACGGCTTCAGCGTCGTTTCGTTCACCGGAATGACGGGGACCGTAAAGGAAAACCTCGCCCGGCTGGACGAGCAGCTTGCGGCGAACCGCAGGGAACAGCTTGCGCAGACCGACGCGATATCGCGCTCCGAGGATTCAAGGGACAAGCTCAGGCTCTACGCCGACAGGCTTGCGACCGAGACGAACAGGGAGCGGAACACGGAGTCGCTGCTGACCGACGGAACGATACTCTTTTTCGAAGGCTGGGCGCCGGCGGACAGGATCGGCGAGGTCGGGAAGGTGCTGGATGATTTCGGCTGCGCATGGGAGGCGGAGGATCCCTCCGAGGAGGACACGCCCAACGTTCCCGTGTCGCTGAAGAACAACTGGTTCACGCGTCCGATCAATATGGTCACGGATATGTACTCGCTGCCGAGCTATCGCGGCGTGGACCCCAATCCGCTGATGGCATTCTTCTTCATCCTGTTCTACGGCATTATGATGGCGGACATGGGCTACGGGCTCATCATGATGCTCATTTCGCTCATCGTCGTCAAAAAGTCGAGGCCAAACGGCCCGACGATGAAGAACATGATGCCGCTTATGGGCTACTGCGGCGTGAGTACATTTATCATGGGCGCGCTGACCGGCGGCTTCTTCGGAGACCTTATCCCGCAGATCATCAATTTGACCACGGGGCGCGAGTTCGTGATGCCCAAGCTGTTCGACCCGCTCAACGACGCGGTCATGGCGCTGGTCGGCTCGCTGGTGCTGGGAGTGATACATATCTTCTTCGGCATGGGCGTGAGCATCTCGATGAAGGTCAGGCGCGGGCAGGTCATGGACGCGCTGTGCAACGAGGGCGCGTGGTATCTGGTCTTTGCGCTCGGAGCGGCGGCTGTGCTGACGAAGAACAAGCTCTTCGCCATCGCCATCATCGTGCTGCTGCTTCTCACTCAGGGCTACGGCAAGAAGGGCATCATGGGCAAGCTGATGGGCGTGCTCGGCTCGCTCTACAGCAATGTAACGGGCTATTTCAGCGATATTTTGTCCTATTCGCGCCTTATGGCGCTGATGCTTGCGGGCGCGGTCATCGCGCAGGTGTTCAACACCATCGGCGCGATAACCGGCAACGTCGTGGGTCTGCTGATCATCTCGGCGATCGGCAACACGATCAACTTCGCGCTCAATCTGCTCGGCTGCTATGTCCACGATATGCGCCTTCAGTGCCTTGAGTTCTTCAACCGTTTCTACGAGGACGGCGGAAAGCCGTTTGAACCTCTTTGCATCCAGAGCAAATACGTTGATATCATTAAAGAATAAAACAGAAATCATTATTATTTAGGAGGAATTCATCATGGGACTTTTTGAACAGTTTGGCGGCGTTTCGATGGCGCTTCTGGGAGCCGGCCTTGCGGTTGGCCTCTCCTGCGTCGGTTCCGCGAAGGGCACGGGCATTGCCGGCGAAGCCGGTACAGGTCTTCTGAGCCAGGATCCCAGCAAATCCGGTAAGGTCATGGTGCTCCAGCTTTTGCCGGGCACGCAGGGCCTTTACGGCTTGGTCGTGTTCTTCGTCTGCCTTGCGACGCTTGGCCTGTTCAGCGGCGGCATTCCCGAAATGACCGTTCAGCAGGGCTGCAAGTATTTTGCCGCCTGCATGCCGATGGCGCTCGGCGGTCTGCTTTCCGCCATCGCGCAGGGCCGCGTCGCCGCGGGCTCGATCAACATTCTCGCCAAGAAGCCGGACGACTGGACGAAGGGCCTGATCCTCTGCGGTATCGTCGAGTTCTACGCCATCCTTTCGCTGCTTGCGTCGATGCTGATGCTTCTGTTCATGAAGTAAGGTGAAGCCATGAACGGACTCGAACGGATCACAAACCGCATCGAGGCGGAGGCGCAAAACGAGATCGACGGCATCCTTAACGCCGGAAAGGCGGAGACAAAGCGCATTGTCGACTCGTGGCGCGCGCGCATCGACGCGGAGAACCGCGAGCTGGCGGACAGGAACGAGAAAGCGGCGGCGGAGCGCGAGGAGCGTCTCAAGAGCGCGGCCGAAATGGACGCCCGCAAGACCATTCTGGCTGCAAAGCAGAAGATGGTCGACGAGGCTTACGAGCTCGCCCTTGACAAGCTGTGCAAAATGCCGGACGCGGATAAAACGAATCTGCTCTCCGAGCTGCTGGTCCGCGCCTCGTCCACGGGGACGGAGGAGGCTGTCTTCTCGGAGGCCGACAGAGCCGTCGGCGAGAAGGCAGTGGCACAGGCCAACGCCGCCTCGGGCAAGAGCCTCACGCTTTCAAAGGAGACCGCGCCGATCCGCGGCGGATTCATTCTGCGCGACAGGAACGTGGAGGTCAACTGCGCGTTTGAAACGCTGGTGCGCCTGCAAAAGGCGGAATCGGCGGGCGCGGTGGCAAAGATACTGTTCCGTTGATTACCCGGCGCGAAGCCGCCCGCTGCCTTTGCCATGCGCAGACGCGGGCGGAGCCGGAGTAAGGGGGAAACGCTTTGAGTAATAAAATCAGAGACGTCGATTATCTCGCGGTCTCGGCGAGAGTGCGCGCGATGGAGAACGAGCTTCTCACGCCCGACCAGCTTGAACAGCTTA
>JAFZQQ010000446.1 GCA_017620315.1 Oscillospiraceae bacterium
GCGGTTTTCTTCACACGAAGCTTTTGCGGGATACTCTCCTCCAGCTTGTCGACATGGGATATGATCCCGACGAGCCTGTTGCCCTCGGTCAACTGGTTAAGCACAGTGATGGCGTTGTCCAGCGCGCCGCCATCGAGCGTACCGAACCCCTCGTCGATAAACATGGTGTCAAGCCCGATGCCGCCGGCATGGCTCTGCACCACGTCCGAAAGCCCCAGCGCAAGCGAAAGCGACACCTGAAACGACTCGCCGCCCGACAGAGAGTTTGCGGCGCGCTGCTTGCCCGTCGCCACGTCCAGCACCTCGATCTCCAATCCCGCTAACGAATTCGTACGGCCGGCGCTCAAGCTGTGCACCAGCGAGTAGCAGCCTCCGCTCATAACGTCCAGACGCCTGTTCGCCATCTCAAGCACCTCTTTGAAGATGGTGCCCATCACATACCGTTCAAAGCTCAACTTTCCCCCGTCGGCATTTGTGCCGAGCGCAAGGGCGGCGAGCTTGTCCAGTCGGCTCCATGCTCCGTTGGTTTTTGCCAGCTCATCAAGAGCGGACGACACCTTCTCCCGCACGCTTTTGTGGTTATAGAGCATCTTTTCCTGCGACGAATATGCGTTATCTGCCGCATCGCGCAGTTCGCCGGCTTCGCCGAGTTCCTTTTTCAGTTCCTCAAGATCAATATATCTCAGATCTTTTGTCTGCTCCGTCAGCGTTGCGATACGTTCATCCGTGTTCAAGCAGTCATTATTATAGTCGTTGATGCTTTTCCTCCGCAGCTCAAGCCACTCCTCGCCATCGGCGTCTCCTATGGGCGCGAGCGCCGCGTCAAGCGCGTTCTCACCAAAAAAGCCGTTCTCCGCAAGCGCCGTCTCATAGCCGCGTCTTACCGCCTTCTCCGCCTCCTCCTGCTCCGGTTCGGCGTTTTCTTTTCCTCTCAGTTCTCCATGCGCTTTGTCGATGGCTTCCTTCGCCGCATCAAGCGCGCTTCTGTGCGCATTGATCTGTCCTTCTATCGCGTTACGTTCTTTCTGAAGCGAATCACGCCTTTCTTCCGCTTCCCCGCGCGTTTCAAACGGCAGATCTGACTTCAGGCTGTCGACCTCGCCGCGAAGAGCGGCAGCCGTCTTTTCCGTCTCGACCTTTTTCTCTTTGCAGTCGTCTATTTCCCTGTCAAGCTTTTCAAGCTCTTTGGTATGCTCGTCGCAGCTTGCTTTCAGCTCGTTTTTTCTCTCTTGCTTCCGGCAGGCGTCGTCATACGCAAGCTTTGCGTCATTCTCCGCCTTGTCGAAACGCTCAGCCGCTGCGGCAAGGTATTCCTCCGCTGAAAGCGTCTGCCAGTCGCCGCAATCCGGCAGCAGCTTCTGTGCCTGCGCGACAAGGCTTTTTCTTCTGCTGTCCAGATCCGCCTTTTTGCGCTCCACCATGTTCTCCTGCGCGCTGCGTGCTTTTTCGCGACGGTCATACTCCTCTTTTGCCGCTTTGACCTCATCCTGCGTCGGCGTATCGTCAATGCATTCGGCGAATTCGTGTGCCTTCCCGGCGGTGTGCTCAGTGTGGCAGACCGGGCAGAGAGCGCGTCCGTTTTTCGCCAGTTCCTGTTTTAGCTCGGCGGCCATCAACCCCGCCTGGCCGCTGACGAACGCCTGATACTTTCTGTGATGTCCGGCTTCCGCCTCCGACGCAGCAGCGGCAAGCATTGACAGCCTGTCCACATCTGCGGCAAGCTCTTTTTCCTCCCGTCTGACGGCGTCGACGCCGTTTATGATTCCGTTCACGCTCTTGATTTCTTTGGCATTCTTCTGAGCCGTCTCATACTCGGTTTTTTTGAGCACCGCATCTGCGTCCGCATTCTCAAGGCCGAGCAGCTCATCTTGTGCTTCGGCAAGCTTGTTCTTATTGTTTCCGCGCTGTGTCTCCGCGGCTTGAAGCTTGCCTTGCAGCTCGTTTACGACATTTGTTTTTGTGTTAAGCTCGGTTTGCTTTTCCATAAGCTCATCGTACCGCGGCAGGCTTTCATTTATCATGTGGAGCTCCACGTCCAGTTCGCTCATGCGCAGCTTTGCGTCCACGTCCGCGTCCGCATCCGCCTTTGCCTTGTCAAATTGTTTCTGCAGCGTCTCGGTCTTTTCTTTCAGCGCCTCTATTTCCGCTTTCGTTTTTTGGACGACGTCCTTTGCGGCAAGCAGCCTGTCGCGCGCGGGGCAAACCTTGTGAAGCGCCTTGTCAGCCTGCGTGCATTCTTCGGAAAGTCTTTCCATCTCACCGCGCTGCTCATCCAGCTTTTCCTTATGCTCGCGTGCCGTAAGCAGTTCGTCCAGCTTCTGATTATTGCTCTCAGCCGCGCCCTTGCGGGTGTTGATCTCATCCACGGCCCTCTGTGCGGCGGCTTTCTTTTCCGCGAGCTCCGCCGTCTTCTCGGTTTCGCACTCGATCAGGCGATCCAGATTGTCAACAAGCCGATGGTTTTTCGCATCGTACAGAGCGTTGTTGTCTTCCTCCGCATCCTCTGGAATAACGAATGTTGTGCGCATTATGGCGTCCACCGAGTCCAAATACTGCCTGCGCTTCGCTTCCAGCGTCGCTCTTGCGCTGCCGAGCAGATTCTGATAGCGCACATACTCCGAGTTGTCGAAAAGCTTTCCGAGTATCTCACTCTTCTTACCGGAGTCGGCTGACAAAAACTCACGAAATTCTCCCTGCGCCAGCATGACGATCTTGCGGAATTGATCCGCATTCAGCCCCAGCAGCTCCTCGCAGCGTCTGGACACTTCGCGGCTGCCGCTGACGGGAATGCCGTCCGGATATTGAAGCACCGCGTCCTGCTTTCCCTCGTTGTAACCGCCTTCCGCACCTCGTTTCTTTGAAAAATGGATCGTTCTTATGACCGTATATCTTTTGCCGCAATGGTCGAACACAAGGCGGACCTCGGTGTCCTCAGACTTGTCGACATAGTCGGAGTGCATCATTTCCGGCTTGCGGTTCGAGCCGCTGGCGGAGCCAAAGAGCGCAAACACTATCGCATCGAAGATCGTCGTCTTTCCGGCGCCGGTCTCCCCCACCACCAGGTAGAGTCCTGTCCGGAAGTCCTCAAAGCGCACCTCGGTCTCCTTCGCAAAGGAGCCGAAGGCTCTCATCGTCAAGGTCACAGGTCTCATTTTCAGTTACCCTCCTTTGAAAGGAATTCAAGCATCTGCTCCGGCAGCTTCGGATCGACATATTTGCCGTCCGCGCCGGCGTCGCTGTTGCGAAGCAGCTCGGCGGCATAACGCAGCAGCGCGGCATCCCCCTCGTCCAGCGATTCGCTGTCGACGCTGCGAAGCGAGTAGAACTCCATGAAAAGCTCATCAACCGGTCTTTGACGCAGATCGCCCGACGCCGAGCAGCCCTGCAATTCGGAAAAACGTCTGAACTCGCTCAGTCTTTCCATCAAAACGCTGCCGCGCGAATCAAACAGCGCTTGAAAATACGCGCTGATCTCAGGCGTCATCGCGCAGTCTGTCAGCACCAGCTTCACATACGCTCCGTTCTCGACGGTGGCAGCCTTGGCGCGCAGCTCGTCATACGTCCCCCGCAGCTCGTACATTGGATGGAGCGGTGGTATCGTCAGCGTTTCGATCTGAGGCTCCGTTCCCTTTTCGCCAAGTTCAACATACACAGGCCCCTTCTTCGGCTGGCGCAGCTCGTCAAAGTGATAGCACATTGCCGAGCCCGCGTAGCGCACTGTCTCCCGCCCAATGGCATACGCCGCGTGGATATGGCCCAGAGCAGCGTAGTCAAATCCGTCGAACGCAGTATAGTCCACCTGGCCGACGCCGCCGACCATAGACTCCGAGCCTCCGCGGATACCCTCCTTACCGCAGTTCGTCACGTTCTGGTGGGCAACGATCACATTGCGCTGTGAAAAGTCGACATGCTGCTGCGCAAGCAGACGACGCACGGCGGTGTCATAATCGTGTATGGTATCGTCCTCCAGTATCTTTGCGACCGCCGCAGGAAAAACATACGGCAGCAGCCAAAAAGTAACCGGCCCGTTTTCGTCACTGAGTGTGACGTGCGTTATCTCCCGTTGCGGTTCGCCTGCAATAAAGACATTTTGCTGCGCCAAAATGTCCTTGAAGCAGGAGATGCGTTCGCCGGAGTCATGATTGCCCGCGGCGATAAGCACGGGCACATTCCTGTTTGAAAGCTCCGTTACCATTTGGCTGAAAAGCTGCATGGCCGCTCCAGACGGCATGCTGCGGTCGTATACGTCGCCGGCGATCACCACGGCGTCGGGCCGCTTTTCTTCCGCGACCGCAAGAAGCTTCCCGACCCAGTCGGGCTGGTCGCCGTTGTCGAGCAGCGATACTCCATACAGCATTTTTCCAAGATGCAGGTCAGAGAGGTGGAGGAATCTCATAAGCAGTTCATCCTTTCCGATAATTCCCGGCGCTTGCCGGTTTTCTGATTTGCTGAACATACCGCATATACTGTTGTTAATTTTATTATCTGCTCTTTTGTGTCCAATTGAATGGACTTAATGTGATATTTGTCGTTTTTTGGTTTTATATTGCGGTCAAGTGCGCCATATCTCAGGCAAATAAAGCAACGTGGCTGCCCGCTTCACGAAAAAATAAAACCTCATCCTTGTCATACGCCACTTGCGTCTTTCGGAAAGCTTCTGTATAATATAATGGTGGTATTTACAGGAGCTTCAACAGAACAGCGCCGTATGGCAGGAGGATGAACGTGGAAAAATCAAAGGTTTATTTCACTGACTTCAGGACGCAGCTTGAGGTAAGTCAGGGTGTCAAGCTTCAAAGGCTTTGCCGAAAGGCGGGCATAGGAGACATCGATTTTGAAGGCAAGTTCGTGGCGATCAAAATGCACTTTGGGGAACTTGGCAACTTCTCCTATCTCCGCCCGAACTATGTCAAGGCGGTTGCCGACCTTATCCGTGAGCTGGGCGGCAAACCATTTTTGACCGACTGCAGTACGCTCTATCCCGGAAGCCGCAAGAACGCAGTGGATCATTTGTATAATGCCGAGGTCAACGGCTTCAACAGCGTGACGACCGGCTGCTATGTAATCATCGCCGACGGATTGAAGGGCACCGATGAGATCAGCGTCCCTGTTCCGAACGGCGAATACTGCAAGGAGGCCCAGATAGGCCGCGCGCTTTACGACGCTGACGTCATCGTTTCCCTCTCTCATTTCAAGGGGCATGAGATGACGGGCTTCGGCGGAGCGATCAAAAACATCGGTATGGGCGGCGGAAGCCGCGCGGGCAAGATGCAGCAACACGCCGACGGCAAGCCCTCAGTCGATCCACGGCTATGCCGCACCTGTAAGAAGTGCGCAAAGGAATGCGGCTCTGACGCCATATCCTACGAAAGCGGCAAGGCCGTGATAGACCAGCAGATTTGTAAGGGCTGCGGCAGATGCATAGGCGCCTGTGCGTTCGACGCCATCACTCCGCAGTTCGACTCGGCTCTCGAATCGCTCTGCTGCAAGATGGCGGAGTATACTGCGGCGATCGTGAACGACAAGCCCTCGTTCCACATTAGCCTCATTATGGACGTCTCCCCCAACTGCGACTGCCATGGTGAGAACGATGCGCCAATTCTTCCCAACATAGGCATGCTCGCTTCCTTCGATCCCGTCGCGCTGGATCAGGCCTGCGCCGATCTGTGTCTTGCCGCCGAGCCCATCAGGAACAGCCAGCTTGGCGACAACCTTGCGAAAGCCGACTGGCAACATCACCACGATCATTTTCTTGACAGCAATCCAAACGTCCGTTGGAAGGATACTCTCATCCACGGCGAAAAGATCGGTCTCGGGACAAGGGACTACGAACTGATAAAAATGTAAGCCAAGCATCCTGCTCCGGCGGCCGGAAAACGGCATGTTATATGACGCGAAGCTTTCATAGCAAAAGGGACTTTTCACCGGAAAGTCCCTTTTGTTTAAGCCGCCATTTTAAAGCGTGCTTCATTGTCTCAGCGCCGCGGCAAGGCGCAGCACGTCCTCCAGTGTCGCGCGATAGTATTCCGCGCTCTCCGCAGCATACTCTGAAAACGAGCGTGCCGTGCGGTCGATGCCGAATATTGCCGTCACCCCCAGGCTGTACGCCTCCTCCGCTCCGGCTGCCGCGGAGCCAACTATTGCGACAAGCGGCACTCCCCTCCGGCGAGTGCGCTTCGCTACTCCGGATATCACCTTGCCGTGGATGCTTTGGCTGTCGATGCGTCCCTCTCCGGTTATCACCAGATCCGCGCCGTCGAGCTGTGCGTCAAAGCCGACAGTATCCAGCACAGCTTCTATCCCTGGGCGCATTTCAGCGCCGAGAAACGCCATTCCTCCCGCGCCCATGCCGCCCGCGGCTCCTGCTCCGGGTACCTCAGCAACACTCTTTCCCAGGTCGCGCCGGATGGCGTCATTCAGCAAGGAAAGTCCCTTGTCAAGTCGCTCTATTGTTGCCGCATCAGCACCCTTCTGCGGACCGAACACGCGTGCGGCGCCTCTTTCTCCGCACAGCGGGTTGTCCACGTCGGACATGAGCGTCACCCTGACTTCAGAGAGAAATCGCTCCGTACTTTTATTGTCAATGCGCGCTATCCTGTCCAGTGTGCCTCCGGTGGGAATGAACTCCCTGTCCTCCGCGTCGTAAAACTTCGTTCCCAGCGCGGCTGCACAGCCGCAGCCTCCGTCGTTGGTGCAGCTTCCTCCAAGGCCAAGTGATATCTCGGTGCAGCCTCCCTTTACCGCGTGTCGGATAAGCTCGCCCACGCCGAATGTCGTTGCGGCGGCCGGGTCCCGGCGCCCATGCGCAAGCGCAAGCCCCACGGCGCTCGCCATTTCTATGACCGCTCTCGCGCCGTCTCTGGCATAGACTGCCTCCACGCTGTCTCCGAAAGGCCCGCTGACGGGAACCGCAGCCTTTTTTGCGCCGGTGGCTTCCGCAAAGCATTCGACCGTCCCCTCACCGCCGTCTGCGACCGGGATGGTGACCGCCTTGCAGCCTGGGATAATGCGCGGTATGCTCTCCCGCGCGATAGCGCATATCTCCATACTTGAGAGCGTGCCCTTAAAGGAATCGGATATAACGATGATCTTTTTCATAAGCCTGCCTCTTCGTCTGTCTTTTCTTTATTAAGTGATTATATTCGTATGTCCGGCAATTGGCAAGGCGATTTCGTATTGAAATCCGAGATAAGTTCGTGTAATATTTTATCTGGAGGCGATTGAACATGGAAGAAAAAGTCAAGCTTTCAAGCCGGTTATGGCTCGGGGGCGCGGACTGCATGATAACAACGCTCAATAACATCGTCACGGGCGGCGCACTGACTTTCTTTTTTGTCAACCACTTTGGCATGTCATCCTCGTCAAGCGCGTTGTGCTGGCTGCTTTTCGGTCTTTGGAACGCGGTCAACGACCCGCTTTTCGGTTACATCTCCGACAAGACCACAAGCAAGCTTGGCCGCCGCATACCCTACATTCGCTACGGCTCTGTGCTCATAACTCTGGTGTTTGTACTCTCATGGACCGTCTGGTTCGGTACGGATTCAAACACGAAGATGTTTGTGCAGATGTTCTTATCGCTCTTTTTGTTTGACACGCTCTACACCGCGATTGCGACCTCGCTGTATGTCATGCCGTTTGAGATGGCTGTCACCAATCAGGCTCGCGGAAAGATAATGCTTGTCAAGCTCATTTTTGGGCTTCTCGCGCTGTCCGTTCCGCTGGTTCTGCTTGCGGAGCTTGAAAACCTGCTCAATTCCTCGCTTGCCGGTTTCCAGCGTCTTATGCTGATGATCGGCTGTGCCGCGGGCACGGTCATCTTTTTCAGCACGTTCTTCTACAAGGAGAACGGCTACACCCAGGCGGAGGAGCAATACCCCTTTGTACAGTCGCTTGTGACCTGCCTCAAGAATCGCAGCTTTCTGGTGTTTGAGAGCATATCGTTCTCCGTCACGTTTATACAGACCGCGCTTATGATGGGGCTGAGCTATTACTTCGACGCCTTTGGCATCAACTATCTTTACTGCTACGGCGCAATGTTCGCCGGCATTCTCTTCGGCATTTGGCTGTGGATGAAGCCCGGCTCGATCTGGCGCGTCAAAAAAAGCATCATTCTCCTCTGCCTTATCTTCGGAGCGGCGCTGCTTGCAATGCTGCTGCTCGGCCGGTATACCGCCGCCGGCATCGTCGGTTTCTTTGGAGCGGGCATAGGCTTCGCCGGCGGCATGTACACGGTGCCTTTGATGTTCGGCGACGTAATGGATTATGACGAACATGTCTGCGGTCTGCGTCGCGAGGGCATGTACGCGGGCGTCAACAGTCTGATCTGCAAGCCTGCGATCAGCTTTGCGAACGCGCTCTTTCCCGTCATACTCGGATGGTTCGGCTTTGACGCCTCGCTGACCATGCGTGCGCAGAGCCCGACCGCCAAGCTCGGCATCCGCGTCGCGTGGCTGTTGGTGCCCGTCGTTCTTCTGTTTCTCTGCGCAGTCCTTATCCGCCGATTCTATCCGCTCAGCGGCGAGGAATGGGAGACGACAAAGC
>JAFZQQ010000447.1 GCA_017620315.1 Oscillospiraceae bacterium
CACCAGTGTGTCGCGGTACTCCTGCCAAATCGGATGCGAAGCGATGAAGGTCTCCGCGTCTCCGTCAAGCCGCTCCGCAAGAGGAAAGTCCGTCCGGCTGCAGATCAGCGCTCCGTTTTCTTCAACCGGCGACCAAAAATACAGCTCCGGGACAAAGATGCTCCCTTTCATGCCCAGCGTCAATTCGTCACGCTCGGTATAGACCATACCGCAGATAATGTAACGCTCGCCCTCACGGAAGTAGGCCGCCACCGTATCGCTGCCTTGTTTATTGAAGGATTTCAAAAGCAGATAATTGATGCCCTCCGGGTTTTGCGTGTAGAGCGTGGGCACATACTCCGGGTGGATCGTGAGGATCTCCTCCGTGGCAAATCCGATTTGGAACTCGCCGCCATTAGAGCCCTCGCTCACCACCGTACCGACAAAGATCGCGTCGTGGTAGGCCAATTCGTCTCCGCTGCCGCGCCACGAGTTTTCCCGTTTCAGGCCAAGCAGCGGCTCAAAGCTCGGGCTGGTTCCGCCGCACAGCGCGTGGATACGCACTGTCCTGACCGAATCGAGCGACTCCAGCCAATCCTTATCCTCCTGTGTGAACTCGCGCTTTGCGGTCTCCCACTCGTATTTCCCGTTTACGACCTTTTGTGTAACGGCACGATTCGTCCGCACCGCGATCGCTGTGTGGTTTTCGTCCAAAGAGCTTGCGAGCCTGGAAGCGGATATGCTTAATGCTGCCGCAGCAGTCAGAAACGCTGCCATGGTCATCGCCAGTACCAGCCACAGAACGGTCGTCGCAGGTTTTCGAAGCAGCCGTTTTTTCAGATCCACAGGCATCCCTCCCAAACATTTTATAACACACGCCGTATATATTTGTCAATGCTATATATTGCATTCAGCAAAAATATTGTGCTATACTAATGCTGAGATGAAGTACACGCAAATAAAAAAGAAAGGGGGCTGGCGCGTACGGAAAACACCGGACATTCCTTCACATCGTACTTCAAGCGGGCGACCAGCCCTCTGGTGGTCCTTCGCTGCCTGTCCGAGCGGCCCATGTACGGCTATGAGATCTCCAGCGAGCTCAAGGCGCGCAGCGGCGGGAAGTACAGCATTTCCATCCTCTACCCTGTTCTTTACAGATTGGAGGAACAGGGCTTTATAGAGATCTCCTCCACCGAGGTCGCCGACGGCCGCGCCCGCAGCTATTACGGCATCACGGACGCGGGAAAAGCATATCTGAAAAAAACGATGGAGGAGTATGAAGAAATCTCGAGCGCGTTCAAAAGCATGATGGAGTAACAAGTCAGTTTTTAATAGGAAGACAGCATTCTCATAGCAAGCATTGTTCTTTTATACAAATAACGCGGAGGAATCGCACATATGAGGGAGAAAAAACCGCGCGTGGTCGTCACCTTCCACACGACCGCGGAGGCGATGGCGACGGAAAAGGCATGCCGCGACCGGGAGATCGAGGGCAGGCTGATATCCGCGCCGCGCGAGCTTTCAGCCGACTGCGGCATTGCGTGGTGCGGCGCGGCGGAGACCCGCGGCACGCTTGAAAGCGCGCTTTCGGACGCGAAAATAGAGTATGCCGGTATATATGAAATGGAGCTTTGAATGCAGATCTCAACGTTTTTGAAAATCGGCCGCGGCGTCACCGCGCTCATCGGCGGCGGCGGCAAGACGACGCTTATGTACACGCTCACGGAGGAGCTTCGCAAAAAAGGTGCCGTCATCCTGTGCACCTCGACACATATACGCGCCCCCGAGCAGTACCCTCTTATCACCGGCGGCGCTGCGGAAATACGCACCGCGCTTGATGCGCACGGTGCCATCTGTGCCGGAACGCGCTCGGAGGACGGCAAACTGACCGCGCCTTCGTTGTCCTTTGAAGAGCTTGCCGGGCTTGCAGACTTCGTAATCGTCGAGGCGGACGGCTCACGCTCTCTGCCGCTCAAGGCGCACGCCCCGCATGAGCCGGTCATACCGCCGAACGCGCAGCGCGTGGTGCTGGTCGTCGGTGCGGACGGCTTCGGCGGACGCATACGCGAGGTCTGCCACCGTCCGGAGCTTTACGCCGAACGCGCCGGGGTCTCCATGGACGACACCGTGACGCCGGAGCTTGCCGCGCGCGTTATAACCGCCGAGGGCTTCGGTGACCGTGTGTTTGTAAACAAGGTCGAAGCCTCCGTGAGCTACGCTGACGCGGAAGCTCTTGCAAAGCTGCTTCCCTGCCCCGTCACCGCGGGAAGTCTGCATCAGGGGGTGTTCACATGCTTACGCTGATACGCGGCGCCGGCGACATCGCCAGCGGTATCGCCCTGCGTCTTTGCCGCGCGGGCTTTCGGGTCGTGATGACCGAGATCGCAAGGCCGACGACCATACGCCGCACGGTAGCCTTTTCCGATGCGGTGATCAATGGCGAACAGACCGTCGAGGACGTGACCGCAAGGCTTGCGGGATCCTGTGAGGAAGCCTTGCAGCTTTTGGATCAGTGTCAAGTATCCGTGCTTGTCGATCCCGATTGTAACTGCCTTTCCGAGCTCAAGCCCGATGCTCTTGTTGACGCGATACTTGCCAAGCGCAACCTCGGCACGGCGATGACCGACGCACCGATCGTCGTCGGCGTGGGTCCAGGCTTCACCGCAGGCGTCGACTGCCACGCGGTCGTTGAGACCATGCGCGGACACACGCTCGGGCGCGTGTATTACGAGGGCTCGGCTCTGCCGAACACGAATGTGCCCGGGCTGATCGGGGGCTTTGCGGGCGAGCGCGTGCTGCGCGCCCCCGCGGACGGCGTCTTTTTGAGCGCGCGGCACATTGGCGACCATGTCGATGTGGGCGAGACGGTGGGCTCCGTAGCAGGCGTACCGATGTGCGCGACGATATCCGGCGTGCTGCGCGGGCTGCTCGCGGACGGCGTTAAGGTCAGGCAGGGCATGAAAGCCGGCGACGTCGACCCGCGCGGCGAGGCGGAATACTGCCGTCTGGTCTCCGACAAGGCGCTCTCCGTCGCCGGCGGCGTATTGGAGGCAATTTTACATTTTGAGGCGTTGGATCATGGAAAATGAAGTCAAGCTCACAAAGCTCGCCAAGTGCGCGGGCTGCGGCGCGAAGGTCGGCGCTGGCGTGCTGGCGCAGCTGCTCGGCGACATGAAGGTACGCCGCGATCCCAACCTGCTCGTCGGCTTCGACAGAAGCGACGACGCAAGCGTCTACAAGATCACGGACGACCTCGCGCTGGTACAGACGGTGGATTTCTTCCCGCCCATCCACGACGACCCCTATACCTTCGGACAGATCGCCGCGACGAACGCGCTGTCCGACATATATGCCATGGGCGGCGAACCGAAGCTCGCGCTCAACATCATGGCGGTGCCGAAGGACATGCCCTCCGAGGCGGTGCACGAGCTGCTGCGCGGCGGGTACGAAAAGGCATACGAGGCGGGAGCCATCATCACCGGGGGACACAGCATACTCGACGACGAGCCGAAGTACGGCCTTGCCGTGACCGGCTTCGTGCACCCGGACAGAGTGCTCACCAACAGCGGCGCAAGACCGGGCGACGTGCTGCTGCTCACCAAGCCGCTCGGCATCGGCATCCTCACCACGGCGGCGAAGGTCGGTATGGCGTCGGAGGAGAGCATGGCGCTCGCGGTCAGGCTGATGACCACGCTCAACCGCTCCGCGCGCGACGCGATGGTCAAATACCGCGTGCACGCCTGCACCGACGTGACGGGCTTTTCGCTCATGGGGCACGGGCTCGAGATGGCGCAGGGCAGCGGCGCGGAGCTGCACATAGACGTCGGCGCGGTCGATCTTATAGCGGAGGCGGTGGAGCTTGCGCGCCTCGGCATACTGCCCGAGGGCATGTACCGCAACCGCAGCTTTGCCGAGCCCTATGTCGACCCC
>JAFZQQ010000448.1 GCA_017620315.1 Oscillospiraceae bacterium
AAAAAGAGGCAGGCCAACGCCTGCCTCTTTTTAATTTTCGGGATAGTCGAGCGCCGCTATGAAGCCGTCCGCTCCGGTGCAGATCACGTCGCCTGCGACCACCGCCCCGTCATAGACATATATATCCGCCTGGCAGCCGCCTTCGTGTCCGGGATAGTTCGTCACGGCATAGGTGTATCGCTCCAGCGTTTCCCCGAGCAGCGGTGTGAGGTCGAAGCCCTGCCTGAGTTGAAGCTCGTTGTACGAGCGGTAAGGCTCCACAAGCTCCTCCGGCAGGGTGAGGCGCAGCGCTTCGACAGGGTCGGCGTCGACCTCCCAGCCGAGCGAGGCAAGATAGGCGACGCGCTCGTCGTTCGTGCGCACGCTCAGCGGCGGCGTCTCCTCGGATATGGGCTTTTTGCCCTTCAAAAGAAGAACCGCCGCCGCGGCGACGCAGACCGCGAGAAGAACAAGCAGCAAACTGCTCCGGCGCGGAGCTCTGGCGGTAAAAATAAACATACGAAATGCACATCCTTTCCGTTCATATCTATACGCGAAAGCGGCAGAATATGCCATTCCGCGCAGGATAAGCGGGGAGAAAAGAAAAGGGGGCGACGGATATGCCGTCGGAAAGGCTCGATAAGCTCTTGGCGTCGACCGGCCGCTGGTCGCGCAGCGAGGTCAAGCGCCTTGTCCGCGAGGGAAGAGTGGAGGCCAACGGGCATATAGCCGCGTCGGCGGAGAAGAAATACGACGCGCACGAGGTAAGGCTGCTCGTCGACGGCGAGGCGGTCCGGCTTTGCAAGTTCGTCTATATCATGCTCAACAAGCCTGCGGGAGTGCTTTCGGCTACAGAGGACGGAAAGGGCAAAACCGTGCTCGAGCTTTTGCCGGAGGAGTATTCCCGCCGCGGGCTTTTTCCCGTCGGGCGGCTGGACAAGGACACGGAGGGCCTGCTGCTGCTCACGGACGACGGGCAGCTTGCCCACGCTTTGCTTTCTCCGAAGCGCCACGTTGACAAGGTCTATCTTGCCGTCGTGGAGGGCGAGCCGGACGAAGCTGACCGCGCTGCCTTTGCGCGGGGAATGGAGTTAGGCGACGGGCTCAAATGCCTGCCGGCAGAGCTTGAGATCGTAAGCGCGGGAGCGCGCAGCGAGGTAAAGGTCACGCTGCGCGAGGGAAAATTCCACCAGGTCAAGCGCATGCTCGCGGCGAGAGGAAAACCCGTCGTTTACCTTAAACGCCTTTCCATGGGGCCACTGGGGCTTGACGCCTCGCTTGCACCGGGTCAGTGGCGCGAGCTGACCGCGCCGGAGCTTTCCGCTCTGGCGGGACAAATGAAGCCAAAATAGACAAGTTGCCCAACTAAAATGGGCTTTACAGGCCGCGTACATCTTTGACCATTTACGAAATGGCCAAAAATCTCAGAAAAATTTGTGAAAAAAAGAAAAAATATCTTGCAATCTTTCGGACAATCGAATATAATAAGAGAACAAAGTTGACAGGTTGCACAAATGGCGATGTGACACTAGGAGGATGTATATGTCCGGAAGAATGTTTTTGAATGTCGTTGCGCAGTTTAAGGATACGACTTCCACGCGGATCGGCGTGATCGATTCCGAGGGCACTGTGATTGCCTGCACCGACCTGCAGGAGATCGGCAGAAAGTGGCCGCAGCTTGTCGGCGCGATCAACGACGCCGGCGATGGCTGTGTGGTTCTCGAGGGCAAGACCTTCAAAGCGCTTTCCGGCTGGGGCGGGCAGTTTGATTTTGCCGCCTACGCCGAGGGCGAGGACGAGCTCAGCCGCACGACCTGCGCGATGGCTTGCGTTGCGCTCAACGGGGCAAAGGCCTACTATGAGGAAAAGCACGACAAGACTTCCTTCGTGAAAAATATCATTTCCGATAATATCCTCCCGAGCGACATCTATATCCGCGCGAAGGAGCTCCATGTTGAGGCCGAGCAGCCCCGCGGCGTATTTGTCATCCGCCGCCGCGACGAGCGGGCGGAGAACGTGACCGTCGACGCCGTGCAAAACCTTATGCCCGACCGTCAGGCGGGCGCGGTGGTCTCGATGGGCGAAAACGACATCGTGCTCATCCAGCACGTCGAGCCCGAGGCGGAAACGCATGACCTTGAAAAGATCGCCGCCCAGCTCGAGGAGGCACTGCGCTCCGGAGGCGAGAGCACGGTCGTCATCGGTATCGGCACTGTTGCCGGGCATCTGCGCGACCTCGCGAAGTCCTACAAGGAGGCGCAGATCGCCATAGAGGTCGGCAAGGTCTTCGACACCGAGAAGTTCATCATCAACTATGAGAATCTCGGCATAGGCCGCCTGATCTACCAGCTTCCGACCACGCTTTGCGAGATGTTCCTGCAGGAGGTCTTCAAGAAGAACCCGATCGACGCCCTGGACAAGGAGACCCTGTTTACCATCAACAAGTTCTTCGAGAACAACCTCATCCTCTCCGAGACGGCGCGCAAGCTCTTTGTCCACCGCAATACGCTGGTCTACCGCCTTGAGAAGATCAAAAAGCTCACGGGGCTCGACCTGCGCGAATTTGACGATGCGATCACCTTCAAGGTCGCGCTCATGGTCAAGAAATACCTTGCCTCAAGAGGCATCGAAGCATAAAACGATCCATCGACAGAATGAAGCTGCGCTTTCGGGCGCAGCTTTTCAATTTGTTTACATAATTTTTTCTTGCTATTTGCGGCGACATTGGCTATAATGCAAAAGGATAAAGTGGCGGAATATGGGAATATCCATCGAAGGAAGGCGGCGCTCAGGTGATTCGGCTCAAGGACGTTGAAAAAGAATATGACAATGGTACCTATGCGCTGCGAGGGATCTCATTGACGATAGAGGATGGTGAATTCGTGTTCCTCGTCGGGCCGTCCGGCTCCGGGAAATCGACGCTCATCAAGCTGCTCACCGGAGAGATACTGCCCTCAAGCGGTCGCGTGATAGTCAACGGCTTCAGCCTGACGAAGATATCCGACAGGCAGATCCCTCTGCTGCGCCGCTCTATCGGCGTGATCTTCCAGGATTTCCGCCTGATAGGAAAGAAAACGGTTTACGAGAACCTGAGCTTTGCGATGCGCGCGGTCGGCTCCTCGCCGCGCACGATACGCACGCGCATACCTTACGTCCTCAAGCTCGTAGGGCTTGAGGAGAAGGCGGATCAGTACCCGCACGAGCTTTCGGGCGGCGAGCAGCAGCGTGTCGCCATCGCCCGCGCGCTGGTAAACAACCCCATGACGATAATCGCCGACGAGCCGACGGGAAACCTTGATCCCGCGCGCTCGCTGGAGATCATGCGTCTTTTGAACCGCATCAACGAGCTGGGCACCACGGTCGTCATCGTCACGCATGAGAGAGACCTTGTAAACCGGTTCAGAAAGCGTGTTGTCCTGCTGGAGAACGGGCTGATCACCGGCGACGGCATAGGCTATGACGCGAAATGAGGTGAACGCTGTATGAAACACGATTTCGGCTACTTCATTCGCGAGGGCGTCGGCAACCTGTTCAGCCACGGCTTTATGTCCTTCGCGGCAATCGGGATAACGGTGGCGTGCCTGCTGATCATGGGCACCTTCTCTCTTGTGGCATACAATGCCGAAATGCTTCTGCGAACGCTTGAGAGCGAATATGAGATTCTTGCCTTTGTGGACGACAGCTTTGACGAGGAGCAGACAAAGAAGGTCGGGGAGGATATCGCCAAGCTCCCGAATGTGAAAAACGTGGTGTTCATCACGCGCGAGGAGGCGATGGAGGCGTTCGAGAACCGCAGCCTCGACGACTATATGCGCCGCAACATACTGCCCGAGATGTTCCGCGACCGTTACGCAGTGTATGTCAGCGACCTCAACCAGGTGCGCAGGACCGCGAGCAACATCGAGAATGTCAAGGGCGTAGGCAAGGGCAACGTCCGCGTTGACGAGGACATTGCGGGCGGCTTTATCATGGTAAGAAACGTCGCGGGCGCCGTGAGCATCGCGCTGGTCGCGATACTGCTTGTAGTATCGGTGTTCATCATTTCAAACACCATAAGGCTGACGACCTTTGACCGGCGTGACGAGATAGCGATCATGAAGATGGTCGGTGCAACGAACGCCTTCATCCGCTGGCCCTTTGTATACGAGGGCTTTCTTCTGGGCTTTCTGAGCGCATCGATCGCTTTCGGGCTCCAGTGGCTCGTCTATGTTACGGTCGTGAAGAGCATAGCCTCGGCGGACACGCTGCAATTCCTGCGGGCCGTTCCGTTCGCGGACATCTGGAAGCCCGTCGCGCTGAGCTTCGGCGGGGCGGGAATCGTCATCGGCGTCGGCGGAAGCCTGACGGCGATACGCAAATTCCTTCAGGTATAGGGGGCAGGGGACAATGGGCAAACGAATCGCGCGCACGGCGCTTGCCGTGTTCTGCCTTCTGGCAATGCTGTTTTCCGACGCGGCGCCGGTGCTTGTGAGGTATGCCGGAGCCGATGACGACGACGGTGTAACGCAGGATGATATCGACAAGAAAAAGAAGGAAAAATCCGAGCTTGAAAAGCAGAAGGCGGAACTGCAGTCGCAGCTCAAGGAGCTGCAGCGCAGCAAAAAGGACGCCCTTGCGCAAAAGGAGAATCTTGACACGCAGATATCCATCATCCGCTCGGAAATAGCCAATACGGAGGAACAGATAGGCCAATATCAGGCGCTCATAGAACAGACCGAGGGCGAAATAGCGGACACGCAGCGCCGCCATGTCGACCAGTACGACCTGTTCTGCGCGCGTGTGCGCGCGATGGAGGAGCGGGGGACGGTGACCTATTGGTCAGTGCTGTTCCACTCCTCGAGCTTTGCGGATCTGCTGGCGTCGATAGACTTT
>JAFZQQ010000449.1 GCA_017620315.1 Oscillospiraceae bacterium
AGGTAGGCCTCGCCGCGCAGCTCCTCCGCCCCGTCGCGGACCAGGAGCCAGCTTCCGTCACAAATGGCGTAAAAGCGCCTTCCCCTGCTGTCCGGATAGGTAATGTCCTCATACACGCGCATACCGTCCAGAATGTCGTTCCTGTACTCCTGATAGTGCGGCAGGAGCATCGTCCGCGTGAGCCCAAGGCCCTTGAGAAACCGCCTGTAATCCGGGTCCTTCGCCTCGCCCGGCAGCTCCGGCTGGGCATAGACGGTCTCGGCGGCGTTCATCGAGCCGGCGCTGATCCCGACGACCACGCCGTTGTGACCGCTTAGCAGCTCACGCAGGCCGATCTCGGTGAAAAAGCGGTTCTGCGTCGGCACATGCCCGCCGCCGAGAACGATAAGCCCCGCTTTTTTGACAAGCTTCGACGCGCTTTGCGCGTTGCGCCGGTCAAGCACCGTGAAGCCGGTAAAGGCAAATCCCGCGTCCGTAAAGCTGTCCCGCACCTCGGCGGCGAAGAAGTCCGTCTTTTCCGGCACATCCGGGTCGGAGCAGACAAACAGGAACTCGCAGGGCTGCGGCACAGCCTTGCGCAGCTCGTCGGCAAAACCGTTCTGCGTGTTAAGACGCCTGCCGTCGTTCGACGTGACGCTTGTGAGAAAGCAGATCATAACGATTCCTCCCTGTTTCCGGGCATAAAGACCTCGCCCAGCATTTCCGGGGAAACAGCGCCGCCGGAAAGCTCAGTCAGCGCGGCGGAAAACGCGTCGATGTTCTCCTTGGGAAATCTGAGCCCGACAGCGACCTCCGCGCCGTAATCGCTGCTCTCCGTCACACCTCCGTGCGCCTCGGCAAGCCTTGTAAGGCGCTCAAGCAGCGCGTAGGGCACGCTCACTCTCAGCCTCGACCAGAGCGCCATGCGCGCCTTTCCCGCGGCGTCAAGCGCGTCCTTTGCGCTCTTTGAGTATGCGCGCGTAAGACCGCCCGCGCCGAGCAGCACGCCGCCGAAATAGCGCGTAACAACGCAGACCACATTCTCCACGCCCTCGCGCTGAAAGACGTTCAGCATCGGCTGTCCGGCCGTTCCCTGCGGCTCGCCGTCGTCGCCGTAGCGGACAACTCCCCCTTCGTGTATGACGTAGCACCAGCAGTTATGCCTCGCGTCGTAGCAGCGCTTTTTTATCATGTCGATGTACGCTCTGGCATCCGCCTCGCTTTCAACGTGGCACACATGCCCGATGAAACGCGAGCGTTTTTCCGTGAATTCGCTCTCAGCCTCGCAGCAGGGCACAAAATACGCCTCGCTCATTTCTCCCAGTCCTCTTTCGGCTCGACATAGTCCTCCGCACAGCCCTTCACCTGCCCGTAGAGCTTCGGCTCAACGACGGCAATGACGTCGATGCTTTCGGAATACTCCACGCTCTCGTCCTTCGCCTCACGGTAGAGCATGTCAAGCAGATTTCCTTTATCGTATGGGATGTGAAGCGTCACGCGGCGCTTGCCCTTGTCGAGGATACGGTCTATCTCCGTCAAAAGGTCGGCTATCCCCTCATGCGTTTTTGCGCTGATGCTGACCGCCATTTCACCATGCGGACGAATGTCGCCGAAGAAAAGGTCGGACTTGTTGTAGACCCGGAGGCAGGGTATCCCGGAGGCGCCGAGCTCTGTGATCAGCTCGTCGACGACCTGCGCCTGCTCAAGCCATTCGGGATTTGACACGTCGATAACGTGCAGCAGCAGGTCTGCGTATTCCAGTTCCTCCAGCGTCGCCTTGAACGCCTCGACGAGCTGATGCGGCAGCTTGCGGATGAATCCGACGGTGTCGGAGATAACGACGTCGAGCGTATCGCTGACCGTCAGCAGACGCGTCGTTGTGTCCAGCGTGTCGAACAGCCGGTTGTTCGCGGGGATATCAGACCCGGTCAGAGCGTTCAGAAGCGTCGATTTGCCCGCGTTGGTATAGCCGACGATGGCGACGACGGGTATCTCGTTTTTCTGTCTGCGGTCGCGCTGGGTGCCGCGCACGCGGCGGACCTCCTCAAGGTCCTCCTTCAGCTTGTCGATCTTGCGGTGGATGTGCCGGCGGTCGGTCTCGAGCTGCGTTTCGCCCGGGCCCTTTGAGCCGATCGGTCCCTTGCCGCTCGTGCCGGCCTGACGCTCGAGATGCGTCCACATTCCGGTCAGGCGCGGCAGCAGATACTGGTATTGCGCAAGCTCGACCTGAAGCCTGCCCTCCTTTGTCTTCGCGCGCTGTGCGAAAATGTCAAGGATAAGGCCGCTTCTGTCGAGCACCTGCACGCCGAGCTCGTCGGTCAGCACGCGCATCTGCGAAGGCGACAGGTCGTTGTCGAAGATGACCATCGTCGCCTCCGTACTTTTGACCAGTTCCTTGATCTCGGCGACCTTTCCCTCGCCGATAAATGTGCGCGGGTTAGGAGCGGGGAGCGCCTGCAGCGCCACGCCGACGCTGACGCCGCCCGCGGTCTCGACCAGCGCTTCAAGCTCCTCAAGGCTCCTCTCGTCCGCATTTTCCTTTTTATCAAGCCGCGGAGAGGACAGGCCGACAAGTATCGCCCTATCGCGCGGCGTTTCAGTGATCTCGTTCATATAATCTCCCCAAAAGCTGTGCCGTTATAGAAAACAGTATAAAAATGCGGCGAAGGCAAAGCCCTCCGCCGCAATGTACAGTGTCCCAAAAAAAGGCAGCACGGAAACCGTGCCGCCTTCCGGTCGTCTCAGCCGAGACCGAACTTCTTGTTGAACTTGGCAACGCGTCCGCCGGTATCGACCAGCTTCTGCTTGCCCGTGAAGAAGGGGTGACACTTTGAGCACACTTCCACCTTGATATCCTGCTTGGTGGAACCTGTCTCAATCACATTACCGCAGGCGCATTTGATCGTAGTCTGCTGATAATTGGGATGGATTCCTTCCTTCATTGCTCGTGTTCACCTCTTTCCGATCCGAAACTACCTTTTTACAAAGGCAGATAGTAGATTAACACAGGCTTTTGCAAAATGCAAGCATTTTTTACTGAACTCAGAAAATTTTATTCCACAGGCTTTCTCTCTCCGCGCGCGCCTCGGCAAGCGCCATAGCCGCGGACAAAAGCTCCGCAGCCTCCTCGCGCGTGAGACCGCGCTCAAGCGCCTCCGCGCTGAAGCCCCCAGTCGGCACGACGCTCACGGATTCAAGGTTCGCAACAGCCTGTGCATACCAGACCGGCTCGTCCTCGCTGAAATCGGAGAGATCGACGTCCGTGACCTTCAGGGCACGGTTGAGCACGGCCGCCGCCTCGGTCAGCGTCACGGTGCGCTCTCCGTCAAAGGCCATTCCGTTCTCCGAGGGCACGCCGTAAACGATGCCCGCGGCAAGCGCGCCCGCGGCGCTGCCCTTCGCCCACGTCGGTATAATGCCGTCGTCGGCGAAGCCGGTCACGGTGACGTCGCTGGGTTTGATCCCCACCGCCGCCATCGACATGGCGACGAAATCCCTGCGGCTCACAGTGCGCTCAGGCTCGAAGAACCAGTCGCTCCCGACCCGCGTGCCGACGAATATGCCGCGCTCGGCTAGGTCTATTGCCGCAGTCGCGCACGCTCTGCCCTCCGTATCGGCGTACGCCACGCCGCTTGAAACGCGGCAGATCTTGATTTTCACGGTCGCGGCGTCCGACACATTGCCGCTCTCGTCCTTTGCGGTAAAGGTGAAGCGGTCGCTGCCTGCTCTGTTCACGTCGGGCGTATAGACGAACACCCCTTCGCTTCCAAGCTCCAGCGTCCCCTTTTCAGGCGCCTCGACCAGCGCAAAACTCACCGCTTCTCCCTCGTTGTCGACGGCCTTGAGCGTTCCCGTAAACGCCACGCCGCGATAGGTCTTTATCTCCATGTCCTGCGCAATCGGCGCGCCCTTCGGCGCCTTGGCCGGTGCCGCTCTACCGCCGAAAAGCGCGCTCGCGCTCAGCGGCATCAGCGTCGCGAGAAGCATCGCCATCACAAACGGTGCCGCCCTGTTGATCCTCTGCATACTGTTGTTCAAAACAGGTCCCTCCTTGCAAATGTTGATTGGTTCGGATACCTGTTTTGTATTGTCTGCAAATCAAAGCGCAATATTCTTCCGTATATTTTCCAAAAGAATAAAATGCTATGAATTCATCAGCCACTCCGGCCGCGACCGCTTCTTGATGCCCGAGACCACGCCCATCGCGGCGAAAAGCGTCATAACGGAGGTGCCGCCGTAGCTGAAAAACGGCAGCGTCAGCCCGACGACCGGAAGCAGGAAAAGGCACATTCCTATGTTCGCAACGGTCTGGAAAATAAGCATCCCCGCCATACCGACGCACACAAGGCTCTCCATCGGGGTCGCGGCGTCCCTCGCGACGACGAGGCAGCGCACCACGATCAAAAGCAGCAGCAGAAGTATCAGCGCGCAGCCGAGAAAGCCCAGCTCCTCTCCGCAGACGCAGAAGATATAGTCCGTCTGCCGTTCCGGCAGGCTGGAACGGTACGGCGACTGCGTCTGTGTGCCGTGGAACAGCCCCTGCCCCGTAAAGCCGCCCGAGCCGAGCGCAAGCATCCCGCGCGTCTGCTGCCAGCCCTTGCCCTGCGGGTCATAGCTGTGGTCGAGAACGACCATGATTCGTTTGTACCAGTCGCCGCGAAGCAATTGGAAATGCCATGCGGCATAGAACGCGCCGGCCGCGCCTCCGATCCCGAGAATGATCCACCGCAGCGCCATACCGCCCGCAAAGGCCATGCAGACGAACACGAACAGATACACCAGTCCGCTGCCCGCATCGCGTGAGATCACATAATAAAGTCCAAACATGAACAGCACATGCGCCACAGGCTGGATCACATAGCGAAGCCTCCTCAGATCATGCTCCTCGCGCAGATAGACAAGCTGTCGCGCCAGGAGAATGATGAATGAGATCTTGACGATCTCCGCCGGCTGAAGCTGGAACGGGAAGTCCTTGAGGAAGCCGACGCCGAGCTTTCTGCCGATATCGTTAACGCCCAGCCACGCGCGGTTGTTGTTTCGCGTCATGCCGAAAGGGGTAAGCAGCAACAGGATAAACCCGACGTTGAAGCCAAGCACCCACTTCCACTTTTTACTTAGCTCCGCCACATCCAGAGAAGAAAGCAGAAAATAGAACAGCGAGCCGAGCAGATAGCCTATCCCCTGTACCGCAACATATTTCAGCGTGCCGTGGTAGACCGTATGCGTCGCGCTGAGGATGAGCAGCATGCCGTAGGCGGTCGCAAGCGAGCAGAGCGCAAACAGCACCCAGTCCGCCTGGCGCAGCATGTCCGACAGCAGCCCAGAGCCGCGATGGCGCATAAGCCCACCCCCCTTTCCGAAAATATTTGCCCCGTAAGCACCCGCTCCGAAGCGAAGTTTTTTCTCAACTATGGCAGTATAACACGAATTGTTCGCCGTGTAAACTTATCTTTTTATGCGAATGGACACAAAAAAAGAATTGTAAAACGGCGAACGGCGTGTTATACTGTGCATTTAGAATGGGTGGAAGTGGGGTTTTGGCATGCAGTTCGTTTCCGAAAGCGAAGCCGACACCGAGGCGCTCGGCGAACGGCTTGCCCGCTGCCTGCGCCCCGGCGACACCGTTGCCTTCACCGGCACGCTCGGAATGGGAAAAACCGCGTTTACCAGGGGACTCGCCCGCGGTCTCGGCTGCGGCGGACGCGTAACCAGTCCGACCTTTACGATCGTCAACGAGTACGAGGGCGTTATCCCTTTGTTCCATTTCGATATGTACCGTCTCGGCACGTCGGACGAGCTGTACGATATCGGCTGGGACGATTATCTTGCCCGCGGCGGCGTCTGCGCCGTCGAATGGAGCGAGCGCGTCGCCGACGCGCTGCCGGAGGGGGCAGTTACGGTCGACATCCGGCGCGGAGGCACGGATGAAGAACGCGTCATCACGGTGACCGGAGCGGATATGGAGGGCCTGGCAAAATGAGGATACTCGCACTCGAGACCTCCGCGAAAAGCGTATCCTGCGCGGTAACCGAGGACGACGCGATACTTGCGCACAGCTTTCAGTGTACGGGACTCACACACAGCCGCACACTGCTTCCGATGGTTCACGATATGCTGGAAAACGCGGAGCTTCCGCTGCGCTCGGTCGACCTGTTCGCGGTTTCTGCCGGTCCCGGCTCTTTCACGGGCCTGCGCATCGGCGTCAGTGCCCTCAAGGGTCTTGCCTGGGCCGAGGACAAACCTTGCGCGGGCGTTTCCACGCTGCACGCGATGGCGCAGAACCTTGCCCATACCGAGTCTCTGGTCGTGTGTACGATGGACGCAAGAAGAAATCAGGTTTACAACGCGCTGTTTCTTGCTCACGGCGGCGTCTTGACGCGTCTTTGCGAGGATCGCGCGATCGGGCTTGACGAGCTTGCGGATGAGCTGCGCGGCGATGATCGCGAAAAGATCATTGTCGGCGACGGCGCCGCGCTTTCGTATGAGCGTCTGAGCAAAAGCGGCGTCGCCTGTGCGCTTGCTCCGGCCGCGCTGCGCTATCAGAACGCCGTCGGTGTCGCGCTGTGCGCCGGGCAAGCCGCGAAATGCGGCGAGACCGTCTCCGCGCGGGAGCTCTCCGTCTTTTATCTCCGTCCGCCGCAGGCGGAACGGGTCAGAGGTCTCGTAAACGCCCCGAATCGTGACGATATTTAAGTAGTGCACCAATTAAAAATACAAAATATGCAGGAGGTTCACGCGATGCTGTATCAGAACGACGACCATGTCTATGTAATGGATCACCCCCTCGTCGCCCACAAGCTTACCATCATGCGCGACAAGAACACCAGCGTCAAGGATTTCCGTGAGCTTGTTTCGGAAATCGGTATGCTTATCACCTACGAGGCGACGCGCGACCTTCCGCTCACGACCACCACGGTGGAGACGCCGCTTTGCACGGCTGAAATGCCGACGCTTGAGGGCAAAAAGATTGCGGTTGTGCCCATCCTGCGCGCCGGTCTCGGTCTTGTCGACGGCGTGCTGCGTCTGATCCCCTCCGCGCGCGTCGCTCACATCGGAATGTACCGCGATGAGGAAACGCTTGAGCCCCACGTCTATTTCTGCAAGACGCCGCACGACGTCGCTTCGCGCGACATTATGATCGTCGACCCGATGCTCGCCACCGGCGGCAGCGCCGACGCCGCGATCAGTGAAATGAAAAAGCGCGGCTGCAAGCACATCAAGCTGATGGTACTCGTCGCGGCGCCCGAGGGGATCAAGTGCATCCGCGAGCGTCATCCCGACGTTTTCATCTACTGCGGCGCGGTTGACGACCACCTCAACGAGCATGGCTATATCGTTCCCGGTCTCGGTGACGCCGGCGACAGGATTTTCGGAACGAAGTGACCCAGTCCGCTTTGCGCAGCGGAAATTTGCGGCAATTTGACGCTTCTTTGGCGTCTTTGCAAATATAACATTCAATTACAATGAGAGGAAGATCAAGAACCCATGAGTGCATCCAGAGAGAAGAAGGTTCGCCAGGAACGCGGCACCGACTATGTGAGCCCCAAGGAAGAAAAAGAGCGTAAGGAACGCGCGGAAACACGCCGGACGACCATTATATTCACCGTCTGCGCGGCATTGTTTTTGGTCGGCGTTATTGCCATGGCGTTGTGGAACTCCGGCGTATTGCAGCGCAACGCAGCCGCCGCGCGCGTGAACGGCGTTACCTACACCGCCGCGGACGTCGCGTTCTACTACTATAACGGGCGCGCCAACCTGCTCAACAACAACAGCTCGGACATTGATTCAAGCATCTCGCTGCGCAAGCAGGAGCACACTGCCGGTACCGGTACCTGGTTCGACTACCTTTCCAAGAGCGCGCTTGAGGCCCTTACCAACGCTTCCGTTATCGCCAAGGCGGCTGGCAACGCCGGTTTTGACGGCGGCAGCAAGGTCGAGGAACAGGTCAAAAACGCGATGGACAACTTTGAATCTGCCGCATCGTCTTACGGTTATACCCTGTCGCAGTATATCAAGGCCGTCTACGGGCCGCTTATGACCCGCAGTGTGCTTGAGCGCAACCTGCGCATGACCGCGCTCGCCGATGCCTATACCGACTATCTCTCCAACCCCGCGAACTATACTGAGGCCGACCTTACCGCCGCGTACAACGAAGACCCGAATTCCTTTTCAATGGTCAACTTTGAGTATGCCGCGATCTACTCCGCGAACTATATGACCGATGGCGACGTGATCTCCAGCGAGACCACCGAGGGCTCCGAAACCGACAACTCCGACGACGAGGTCAAGCAGCAGGCCGCGCTTGCCGCTTCTCAGGAGGCTGCCGCTTCGCTTCTCAACCGCTACAAAAACGGCGAAAGCTTTGAGGCTGTCTGCGACGAGATTGGCGCCACCTATATCGGCACCACTACCTATTACTCCGATACCGAGCTCAACAACTGGCTCTTTGACGACGCCCGCAAGGATGGCGACACCACGGTGCTCGATTATTACGGCATCGGAACTCAGGATGTCGTGTTCCACAGCAAGCAGCGCGCCGATTTCTTCCCGGTGAATGTTCGCCACATCCTTGTCGAGGACGAGGAG
>JAFZQQ010000450.1 GCA_017620315.1 Oscillospiraceae bacterium
CCTAAAAAAGAACGCAGGCGCCGAGGCAAAAAGGGCGATGAGGCCGCAGAAGGCGCTGAGGGCACGGAGGAAGGCGGAGAGAAGAGAAGACAAGGTAATCCGATGATCCTTCTTATCATCATTATCGTGCCCGTAATAATCATAACCAGCGTTGCGACCGTCCTTATCGTTTTGAAGCCGTGGCAGAATAAGAACGAGGAGCCGGCGGCGGATCCGACGCAGATATCAAGTGAGCAGGGCGAGCAGAGCGAGCTGGGCGAGAGCGACACGGTTTCCGGCAATACCGCGCCCTCCGAGGCGCCGGGGATCGAGGACGCCACCGAACCAAAGGACGGCGAGCAGGGCGACGGAGAGGAGCAGAGCGGGGAGGACGTCCAGACGACGCCGACGACCACGCCTTCAACTCCCGCGTCGCAGCCGCTGAGCACCGTGGAGGCGCTGGATCTCTTTGGCGACTTCTCGCCGGAAAGCCTTGGCCTCAGCGGCGAGAGCATGGCGGAATACCACTACTATACCACGGGCAAGAACGTGAAAGTGGATGGGATGTACTGCATTGAGATCATGGTCTACAGCGAGAACGAAAGCGCTGACACCAACGACTATGCAGGAAGATACTTCCTGAGCAAAGGCACTGTCAGAAAGCTGTTCCGCGACGAGGGCAACGGCGTGATCGTCGAGCTTTCACCATCGGTCATCGGTCTTGACGGTTGATTTTTGGTTTTCATAACGCTTTTGTATTGACCCGGAGGCAAAATGGAGTTATAATAGAGTAGATATTTGGATAAAGAGCACTTTTCACTGCGGGGGAGAATGTTCCCTCAAATGATCCGCGTGCTTCACTGCATCCCAGAAAGATTTTAGAGAAGGAGAACTGCTATTATGATGAAGAACATGAAAATCAGTGCCCGTTTGATCCTGTCCTACATGATCATTGTTGCCTTGATGGTCGTAACAAGCGTTGTTGCGGTCATCATGCTCAACAAGGTGAGCGGGGCCATGGATACGTTCTATGAAGAAGAGTACCTTTCGGTGAAGAACAGCGTCGAGCTGCAAAGAGACATCCATGCCTTGAGAGCGGGTACGATGCGCGCTATGATTGAACTTGGCGAGGGCAATGCCGCGGGAAGCTTCATTACCGCCGCCGAGGAGGCGATGGCCTCCATGGAGGGCAACATCGCGGCTCTGGACGAGTGCTACTATGACAAGACCAGCGTAAAGCAGATCAACCAGAAGTGGACAAGCGTCAAATCGACCTACAACAGCGTGCTCAGCGAGCTGCGCGCCGGGAACAATGCCACGGCGATCCCGAACTACCTTACCAATGTGGTTCCGGCCCTCAGCGAGATGATCAACGACTGCGACAAGATCTGTGACGACGCGGCGGATGCGGCTGAGAAAGAGGTCGTTGAGGCGAAGCATCAGGCTAATGTCGCGCGCATCGTCATCCTTGTTGCGTGCATCATCAGCGCCGCTGTCGCGGTGTTGCTCGGCATCACGATGTCCAACGGCATCAAGAATCCTGTCAACGAAATGCAGCAGGCCTCCCACGACCTTGCCTCCGGCAACCTCGACGCGGAGATCTCATACCGCTCCAGCGACGAGCTCGGCGATCTTGCCAACAACATGCGCGCCCTCACAAAGACCTTCCACGATATGCTTGGCGACGTTGAGAACCAGCTTGAAGAGATGGGCCGCGGCAACTTTGCCGTCAAGAGCTCCTGCCCGCAGGTCTATGTCGGCAGCTTTGCGCGTCTGCGCGAGTCTGTGAACGATCTGACCACCGCGATGAGCGACACGCTCAACCAGATCGACGTCTCCGCCGACCAGGTCAACTCCGGTGGCGAGCAGGTGTCCTCCAGCGCGCAGGCGCTGGCGCAGGGCGCGACCGAGCAGGCTTCCTCCGTGCAGGAGCTTGCCGCCACCATCAACGAGATATCCAATCAGGTCGAGGCGACGGCCGGCCATGCCCGCAACGCGCGCGAGGACAACCAGCAATCCCACGACCAGATCGAGATCTGCTCCGGCCACATGGCGGATCTGATGACCGCAATGCGCGATATCGAGGGCAAGAGCCAGGAAATCAGCAAGGTCATCAAGACCATCGAGGACATCGCCTTCCAGACCAACATCCTCGCACTTAACGCCGCTGTTGAGGCTGCGCGTGCGGGCGCCGCGGGCAAGGGCTTTGCGGTCGTTGCGGACGAGGTGCGCAACCTCGCCACCAAGTCTCAGGAGGCTTCCGCCAGCACCGCGACGCTGATCGAGGATACGGTCAGGGCGGTCAAGGAGGGCGGTCGTCTCGCCACCGAGACCGACGAGTCTCTGCGCGAGGTCGTTCTCCGTGCCGAGAAGGTCATGGAGGCCGTCAACCTCATTTCCGACGCCACACAGCAGCAGACGCACGACGTCGCGCAGGTCAGCGTCGGCATCGACCAGATCTCCAGCGTCGTTCAGACGAACTCCGCCACCGCGGAGGAGTCCGCCGCCGCCTCTGAGGAGCTTTCCGGCCAGGCAAACATCCTCAAGGAACTTGTGGGCCGCTTTACACTTATCGAAACGCAGGACGGTATGCGCCCCAGCGTCTCCTATCGTGAGGAGCCCTCTTATTCCGAGCCGGAGCCGGTGCGCGAGAGCGTCCGCGAGAGCGAGCCTTCCCGCAGTTATACTCCCGCGCCGCGCAGCCAGAGCAGCTCGTACGAGTCGTCCTCCGCTTTCACAGGCGGCAGCGACAAGTATTGATACGCGCAAACGGAACGCTATATAAGCCAATTGAAAATTGGGTGTGGCACAAAATGTGCCACACCCAATTTTTTTTTCACAAACGGGTAGAAAAATGGGCTGTTTTTCCAAAAAATGCAATATCATCCTGCACTGTACCAAAAAATCAGCTTGTAATATATGGAAAAAATGTGAATTCCCGTTTTTCTGTCGAAATACTCATTGATTATTCTTCCAAGATGTGTTATAAATAGATAGAATACCAGCATCATAAGTAAAAAGGCATAGTCTACCTTGTGAAAGGAAGTGTTGACAATGTGGATGGACGATAAGCTGACCGGCATTGGGACTACCACAGGGGGTGGCATAACCAGCAACAGCATGCGTATGCTGGAAAAGTCGGTCGATTATTTGTGGGCCAAGCAGGCGGCGCATCTTGACAACATCGCCAACGCGGAGACCCCGGGCTATAAGGTCAAGACGGTCACCTTTGAGAAAAAATTCGAGTCGCGGCTCAGGGAAGCGGAGCGTCACGGGCATTCGCGCTCAAAGACGCGTCAAGCGATAGAGAGCGCCGGCTGGGAGGTCGAGGACGACGAGGAGGTCACCCGAATGGACCAAAACGGCGTCAACGTCCTCGAGCAGAGCCTTGAGGCTGTGCGCACCGCGTATCAGATGCAGTACACGCTTCAGGCGATCAACAACGATTTCACGACGCTCGGCAAGGCGATCAACGGCTGAGCGGGGAGGTAAGATATGGCATTTTTCAGCAGCATGAACATAGTGGCGTCGGGGATGACCGCGCAGCAGGCGAGGCTTGACGTCATTTCCGAGAACATCACCAACATGAACACCACGCGCACGGAGGCGGGCGGCGCCTATCGCCGCAAGCTGACCGTCATGCAGGCGGAGACCGGGAAGAACGGCTTCCGCGAGGCAATGTCCCGCGCGGCAATGAAGGGGCACGTTGTCTCCAACCGCGGCTACGAACAGGCGGGCGGCGTTAAGATCGTCGAGATCGCCGAGGATCAGAGCGAGCTGCCGCGCATATACGACCCGACGCATCCCGATGCCGACGAGGAGGGCTATGTTGAGATGCCGAACGTCACGCTTGTCGCCGAGGTGACGGACGCTATGGCGGCGAGCCAGGCGTTCAACGCCAACGTGACCGCGTTCAACGCGCTCAAGCAGGTGTTGCAGAAGGGTCTGGAGATCGGCGTCTGAGCAAGGAGGTCTGCTGAATGAACACGATACAGCCGCTATGGAGCGAAATGCCCATGTCCGTTACCTCTAAAACGGACGTTTTGGCAAACGAAGACAAGGGCAATCCTTTTACCGACATTTTCCAGTCCGCGATCGACGCGGTAAAGACCACCGACGCGGAAAAAACACAGATGGAGTACCTGATGGCTACCGGGCAGCTTGACAATCCTTCACTGCTGACGATCGCCTCGACCAAGGCGCAGCTCTCCGTCGACCTGATGGTGCAGCTTCGCAACAAGTCGATGGAGGCATACAACGAGCTGATGCGCATCAATCTGTAAAAAATGCCGAATGACCTGAAAGCAAAGGGGGTGAGGGCACTTGGGTGAAAGGCTCAAGCAGATCTGGGGAAAGATCCGCGACTTCTTCAAAAACATGAAAAAGGGCCTCAAGATCGGCCTGATTGCGGGGCTTGCAGTGGCCCTCATCCTTGTCGTTGTTCTTACGATCTATAAGAACACCAGACCCTTTGTGGTGCTGTACAGCGAGCTGAGACCCGATGACATGACCGCCATCGTGAGCTATCTCGACACGGCGGGCGTGAAGGACTACCGCATCCGCAACAACGATACCATTCTGGTGCGCGAGGAACAGGCGAACACGCTTCGCGCAAAGATCATCATGCAGGGTTATCCCAGCTCGGGATACGCCTACTCCACTTATCTGAGCAACATCGGGCCGCTTTCCTCGCAGGCGGATCGCGAGCAGCTGGTGCTTTATGATCTGCAGACCCGCCTCGGGCACGACATCGGCGCCTTCGACGGCGTGAAGGAAGCAAGCGTGTACCTTACTCCCGGAGAGGATCACCGCTACATACTCAGCGAGACCGTCATACAGGCGAAGGCTGCCGTGAAGGTGACGATGCAGCCGAACAAGACCCTCAGCAAGGATCAGGTCACGGCGATCCAAAGGCTTGTCAGTTTTGCGATGAAGGGCGTTGAGATCAGCGACGTCACGGTGGAGGACAGCTCGGGCAACAGATATGCGTCCTCGGGCTCCACTGCGGACACGCTGGACGAGACGATGAAATACAAGCTCGGGCTTGAGGAACAGGTGAACGAGCGCATCCGCAATGACGTGATGAACGTGCTGGTGCCCTACTTCAAGGCGGAGAACGTCGAGGTAAGCGTTCACAGCACGGTCGACGTGACGCACAGCGTCTCCGAGCTCAAGCAGTACTTCGAGCCCGACTGGGCGGCGGACGGTTCGTCCGGCGGCAGGGGCATCATCGGCTCGCAGATATGGGACAACGGCCTTATCCGCAGCGGCGATCAGGCCGCCGGCGGCGTGGTCGGCACGGCGTCCAACGCCGAGATCAACGAATACGTTACCAACGAGAGCACCGTGCGCGGAGACGAGACCGAGGTCCACAACTCCGGCGAGATCGTCTACGACGTCTCGCAGCAGACCACTCAGACGGAGCATCCGCCCGGAACGATCACCGACGTTACGGTTGCGATTGCGATCAACAGCGCGAAGTTCGACCTGAAGGACCCGCAGAAGTTCGTCCACATGGCGGCTATGGCGGCGGGTATAAACGCACAGGTCGAGGCCGAGAAGATAGCGATTGTCGCCTATCCGTTCTATCAGGACAGCATCAACGGTCAGCCCGTACAGGAGATCTCGATGCTCTTCGGACTGCCCGCGTGGGCAGTGTATGCGGCGATCGCGGGTATGGCGCTGTTCCTTGCGCTGCTGCTCATTATCCTGCTGCTGCGCAACAAGAGAAAGAAGAAGATGGCGCTGCTGCTCGCAGAGGAGGAGGAGCGCGAGAGGCTCGCCGCCGAGGCGGAGGCAGCCGCTGCCGCTGCTGCGGCTGCCGCGGCGCAGGGCGCGGATATCATGGAGATGCACACCGAGGAAACCATGAAGATGCGCAAGGAGGTCCGCCAGTTCGTCGAGGAGAATCCGGCGATCGCGGCACAGATGATAAAGAATTGGCTGCGCGGCGAGGAGACGGACAAGCTCGCGTGAGAGCGGCATAAATGATGAAAGGGGGGCGGAGGAATGGCAAGAAAAAACAGACGGGGTAAAGAGGAAGAACAGCCTGTAGAGGCTATGGATATCCCGGAACCTGCGGCGGAACCGGAAAAACCCAAGCTCATCCTCGAGCCTGCCCAGAAGGTTGCGGCGGTCATCGTCGCACTTGGCACGGACAAGGCGTCGCTGCTGTATCAGCATATGGACTCTGACGAGATCGAGCAGGTCACGATAGAGGTCGCGAAGCTTGGCTTCGTGGACGCCGAGACCACGGACGAGGTCCTCAATGAGTTCTACCAGATGTGCATGATGAACAAGGCGGTCACTGAGGGCGGCCTTGAGTATGCACGATCGGTCCTCGAAAAAGCATTCGGCGGCGCGACGGCGAACGAGCTGCTTGCCAAGGTCACAAAATCCCTCAAGAACAGGGAGTTCTCCTTCCTCAACAAGGCAAGAGAGAAGGACCTGTTCACGGCGCTGCAATACGAGCGGCCGCAGACGATCGCCCTGGTGCTGTCCTATGTCGCGCCGGAGAAGGCGGCGGCGGTCATCGAGCAGCTCGAGGGGCGCAGGCAGATAAAGGTCGTGGAGAATATGGCGCAGATGGACAGCGCATCCCCGACCGCGATCAAGATCATAGAGAGCGAAATGCAGAAACGATTCGACAACATTTTTGTCAGCAACAGCAATATCAAGGTCGGCGGCATAGACTTTGTCGCCAGTGTGATGAACAATATCGACCGCTCCAGCGAGAAGTCTATCTTCGACGGCCTGAGCTCCAGAAACGAAGAGCTCGCCGAAGAGATCCGCAAGCGCATGTTCGTGTTTGAGGATATCGTTACGATGGACGACCGCAGCGTTCAGCGCTTTGTGCGCGACTGCGACCCGAAGGACCTTGTGCTTGCGCTCAAGGCGGCAAATCAGGAGGTCGCGAACAAGCTGTTCGGAAATATGTCGAGCCGTATGGCGGAGAGCATACGCGACGACCTGGAAATCACCAGCAACGTCCGTATGAAGGACGTCGAGGAGGCACAGAGCCGTATCGTCGGCATAATCCGAGGACTCGAGGAGCAGGGCGAGATCGTCATTATGAAGGGCGGAAAGGACGATATCATTGCCTAACGTATTCAAAAGCCTATTCGGCGAATCGGCAAACGCGTATGTGTTCCGCCCCGCCGAGGAGCTGAAGATCGATGACGAAAAGCCGGTCGAGCCGCAGTCGCAGCCGGGCGCTTCGCAGGACGAGGACGAGATCGTGCCCGAGCCGGAGACGGACGAGGAAACGGACGAAGAACACACCGAGGATGCCCCGCCGGAGCCGACTCCGGAGACAGACCCAATATTCTTTGCAAGAATACAGGCCGAGGCGATACTTGCCGACGCGAGGAAAGAGGCTGAGAGCTATAAGGAGCAGGCGCGCGAGGAGCTTGACGCCGAGCTTGATGAGGCAAGGCGCGCCGCGAGGGAGGACGGCTACAGCCGGGGCTACGCCGAGGGCATGGCTCAGGCGATGCAGGAAGGCAAGGAGGAGTGCAATCGCCTTGCCATGGAGCAGATCAAGGGAATCGAGACCTTTCTCGAACACGCCGCCCAGGCGCGGGACAATATGCTCGACGATGCGCGCGAGGAGCTGAAGGACCTCGCTATAGCGATAGCGGAGAAGGTCATACACGTCAGCCTCAAAAATTCAAGCGACATCATTCTGCGTATGGTGGATTCGGCGACCGACACGCACAAACGCTGTGAATGGGCGCATATCTATGTGTCGGACTGCGACGTGGGAGGCAAGGCGTACACCGTACCGGAGCTGACCGCGGCGCTCAGCCACATTGCCGACCGCGTGAGGGTCATCCCCATGCCGGACGAGGAGAGCGGCACCTGTATCGTGGAGCTGCCGGACGTTATTTACGACGCGAGCGTATCCACACAGCTGGACAACATCAAGGAGGTGCTTGACGGCGTGGTCCTTGAGAGGGATTGACGCCGCCGGCACGGGGAGCGGAAGGACGCTATGTTTCGCAACGCTATCAAGCAGATACAGCAGGCGGAAACGATAAGCCACACCGGAAAAATCGAAAACATAGTCGGTATGTCGATCGAGGCGAGCGGCGCCAAGGCTGCCGTCGGAGATATCTGCCGCATATACAGTGACGAGTCCGGCAGGCAGGTGGCGGCCGAGGTCGTCGGGTTCAAGAACGATCATATCCTTTTGATGCCGTATGCCGAGATGAACGGCATTTCCGCGGGCAATTTCGTCCGCAATACAGGCAGGCAGCTTGAGCTGAAGGTGGGTATGCACCTGAAGGGACGCATAATCAACGCGCTCGGGCAGCCGATAGATGACAAGGGGCCCATAGAAGAGGGCGAAACATATTGTGTCGGAGGAGGATACATCAACCCCTTGACGCGGCCGCCGATTCGTGAGAAAATGGAGTTCGGCGTAAAGGCCATCGACGGACTGCTGACCATAGGCAAAGGTCAGCGTATGGGCATTTTTGCGGGCTCTGGCGTCGGAAAAAGCACTCTTCTGGGTATGATTGCCCGCGAGGTCAAGGCGGACATCAACGTCATCGCCCTGGTCGGCGAGCGTGGCCGAGAGGTTCTCGAGTTCGTGCAGAAGGATCTGGGACCGGAGGGAATGGCGCGCTCGATCCTCGTGGTTGCGACCTCGGATCAGCCCGCGATGCTTCGCATGAAGTGCCCGAGTGTTGCCACCGGCATAGCGGAGTATTTCCGCGATCAGGGCTGCGACGTGCTTTTGATGATGGATTCGCTTACGCGTTTTTCAATGGCTCAGCGTGAGATAGGTCTCGCGATCGGCGAGCCGCCGGTCGCGCGCGGCTACACGCCGTCGATATATGCCGAGCTTCCCAAGCTGCTTGAACGCAGCGGCAACTTCCAGACAGGCTCGATAACCGCTATATATACGGTCCTCGTCGAAGGCGACGATATGAACGACCCTATAGCGGACACCGTGCGCGGCATTCTGGACGGGCACATAGTGCTCTCGCGTGCGCTTGCTGCCGCGAACCATTACCCCGCGATCGACGTAGGCGCGAGCATCTCCCGTCTTATGGTCGAGCTGGTCAGCAAGGAGCATCAGCAGCTCGCCTCGCGGCTGCGCGATATACTCAGCGTCTATCAGCGCAACGCCGATCTGGTGAACATCGGCGCCTACAAGCCCGGCAGCAACCCGCGACTTGACTACGCGCTGAAGAAGATTGACGATATAAACGGCTTTTTGAAGCAGGACATCCACTCTGCATTCACGTATGACGAATGCATTGCCGAAATGAAGAGAATACTGGCGTAATAAAGGAGAGCGGAACGTGAAACGCTTTCAATTCCAACTTGAGCCTGTGCTCAAATATAAGGAACAGACGCTCGACGCGCTGATGACCGAGCTATCCGAGGCGCAGATGGTAGCCTCGGCGCAGGAAGAGGCGCGCGACCGTGCGGCGGCGAGGCTTGCGGAATACGACGCCGAATTTGCCGAAAAGCGCGAGGCAGGCTTCACAATAGTTGAGGCAATGGAGTACGAAACGGGGCAGCGCGTGCTCGAACAGCGTTTGCAGCGCGAGCAGCAGCTGCTTGAGCAGCGCCAGCGCGAACTGGAGGCAAAGCGTGCTCAGGTCGTGGAGGCGCGACAGGAAACGCACGCCATCGAAAAACTCAAGCAGATACGCCGCGGAGAGTATGACGCCGCCGCCGCGAAGGCGGAGGAAAAGGCGTTGGACGATCTGACCGCCGCCCGCAGGGCAATGGCCGCAGGCTGAGGACGATAATAAGCGGCTGCGCGCCGTTTATTATAAATAGTATTTTAGA